>JAAUUD010000039.1 GCA_012031655.1 Anaerolineae bacterium
CGTTAAGTCCAGCAGCTGGCCAATGGTACTTGGGGAGCCAGTCCCCCTGGGACGAGTAGGCCGCCGCCAACAAACCCCCGCCCCCATGCCACACTCCCCCACACTTTTCCACCATCCCTGCTATACTTACCCCCATCCAGTCCAACCGCGGGGCAAAGAACCATGCGCAACCCTACCTTCCTGATCATTGATGACGACCCTGAAGTTTATGAGCTCATCAGCGAGCAGATTTTCGCGGATGGGCGCTATAAGTTCTTGCATGCAATGGATGCGCCAGAAGCTCTGTCATTATTGGATACCCATCGCCCCGATTTGATTGTGCTGGACCTGGTGATGCCAGGCCTAACAGGCAATGATACACTGGTCGCTTTGCAACAACGACGCATCACAGCCCCAGTGATTGTGGCGACCAAGCGCGGTAACGAAGCCAAAGCCATCGAGGCTTTGCGCCTGGGCGCCAGCGATTTTGTAACAAAGCCCCTTCGCCCAGCAGAGCTGGTGGCCGCAATCGACCGAGCTATGGAAAAAGTGCGCCTTCAGCAAGAGCGTAGCCAACTTCTAGAGCAGGTGCAGAGTGCGAACAAGCAACTCGAAGCGCGTGTGCGCGAACTGACTTACCTGGCCGAAATGGGACGCACATTGACCGCCATGCGTAGTATCGATGAGCTTTTTGAGGTCATCCTGAACATTACGCTGGAACTCACCCAGGCCGACCATGCCACAATCATCCTGCGCGAACCCGACTCAGAGAAACTGCGGCTCTATGCTGGCAAAAACCTGACCCTGGTGATGCAAGAAAAGCTGGGCGAGATCATCCGCGATGACGTGGCCGACCTCATTTTAACCAGCCAGCAACCGCTGGTCGCTGCCGGAGAGGGCCTGCAACGTTTCAAAATCTCCCGTGAGATCCGCGCTGTTATCTATGTGCCAATGATTGCGCATGACCGTTCCATTGGTGTGTTGACTGCTGGAAATCACCGTAAACGTGCCGAATTTGAGGAACACCACACCCAAATGCTGAAAATCCTGGCCGACTATGCAGCAATTGGCATCACTCAGGCACGACTGTTTAGCGCCCTGGACCGCCGCGCACGCGCTGTAGAAGACATGCTCCAGGCCAAAACGCGCGAGCGACAACACCTGCAAGACACCCTTCAACGCGATATTCGCCAACCTTTGTTGGCCATGCAAGAACACCTTGCCCTCTTATCTGGCCAGGTAGAAACCCAATCTTTAGCCCCTGTTCAGGCGCAGCTTCAGGCTATTTTGCAGCGCCTTCAGGGGCTGGATAGCTCTCCCCCGCGCAGCAGCAGCGGGATATATCGCATTCCGTCAACCTAGTACTATAGTACTAGCGAGATTCAAAACGCTAATCGCTATGCTAGGCACAGATGAAACCCAATGAAGGACTGCCCTTTGGCGCGCATTTTGCTGGTTGATGATGCTGCGGATACTCGCCACTTCCTGGCGGAAAAAATCCTGGTGCCAGAAGGCTATGCGGTAGACATCGCCAGCCACGCCGAAGAAGCGCTGGCCCTGCTGGCCCAGAGACAACCTGACCTGATCATTTCAGATTACCTGATGCCAGGGCTCACCGGGCTGGACTTTCTAGCGGCTGTCCAAAGCCAGGGCTTTGAAATCCCTTTCATCCTCATTACGGCGGAAGGCTCCGAGGCGCTGGCGGTCCGGGCCCTGCGTATGGGCGTGCGCGACTATCTGATCAAGCCTTTTGATATTGACGACCTCCTGCAAGCCATTCATCGGGTGATTTCTACCCCGGTTCGCCGCACGTATCCGGCACAAGAAGTGGCCTTCTTCTCTTTGTTAAATGATGTCTCCAGCTTGCTCATCCATCTGGACGAAAACCAGCAGGTGCGCTTTGTAAACTGGCCTGCTCAGCAAGCCCTGGGTTTGGCAGAGCCTGGCCTACCCCAGCCTGCCAGTGCTTTGCTGGTACACCCGGACCTGCAAAGCCTGCTTGCCAGTGCTGAGTTACGCGAAGCCCAGCTTCAGCTCCCTAACCAGCGCACCTACAATGTAGAAGTTGCCAGCCGCCCCGGGCTTGGTCAGTTGGTGATGCTGCACGATGTGACGACGCTCAAGGAGCTGGACCGCGTCAAAAGCGACTTTGTAACCGCAGTTTCGCATGATGTTCGTTCCCCCCTCACCACCATTTTAGGTTACCTGGACCTGATTGGCCGGGCTGGGCCTCTGAACGAGCAGCAACGCAAGTTTACGCAGCATATCCTGTTCAGTGTTCGCTCCATCACAGAACTCATCTCTGACCTGCTGGACCTGAGCAAAATCGAGGCTGGCTTCGATATTAATCTGGAGCCAACGCCCCTGGATGTGGTCTTACGCTATGCCGCCGAATCCCTATTGACTACCCTGGAAGCCAAGCAACACCGCCTGAGTGTAGACATCAGCCCCCACCTGCCGCCCATCATGGGCAATGCGCTCCGGCTTAAGCAATTGATGGGCAACCTGCTACAAAACGCCATTAAGTATACGCCTCCGGGTGGGCAGATTAGCCTGCACCTCTATGCTGATGATGGCTTTGTGGTATTGCAGGTGGCCGATAACGGCATCGGTATTCCTCTGGAAGAGCAGCCCTACATCTGGGACAAGTTCTTCCGCTCTGAAAATGCCGTGGATGATTACCCTGGCACGGGGCTAGGGTTATCTATTGTCAAGACGATTGTAGATGCCCACCGAGGCCGCATCTGGGTCGATAGCGCGCCCGGTCGCGGATCGGTCTTTACAGTCATGTTCAGTGGAATCCATGACGACACCTCCCCAACCCCCCGCTAAACCGGAACCTACCTGGATACAGGTGGCGGAAACTGTCGGCGCCCTGCACGCAGAAATCATCGCTGGGTTGCTGCGCTCAGTGCAGATTCCCGTGTACATTGATCTGGATATGCCGGGTAGCCTCTTCCCGAGCAGCGCCTTTGGCAACCTGAGCGGCATTGCGCGAATTTTTGTTCCTCAGGAATATTACGAAATTGCGTTGGTGCTGCTCGAAGAAGACGACCCGGACCAGGATTACCTAGACGAGGCCAGCATTCAACCATGAACACAACTTTAACGGCGGTTCCCGGCCTGCGGGTGGGCCATGCGCATGACCTTGAACAGGGTCTAACGGGTTGCACCGTGATTTTATGTCCGCCTGATACTGTGGGAGGCGTAGACCAGCGTGGCGGCGCCCCCGGCACACGCGAAACGGACGTGCTGCACCCGCTGCGCACAGTCCAGCACGTGAACGCCCTCTTTCTGGCGGGTGGGAGCGCCTATGGCCTGAGCGTGGCGGATGGAATGATGCGCTATCTGGAAGAACAGGGCCTTGGTTTTCCGGTGGGGCCGTTTGTGGTGCCCATTGTGCCAGGAGCCATCCTGTTTGACCTCTTCCTGGGGGATGGCACCCGCCGCCCTGATGCAGCGATGGGTTACGCCGCCTGCCAGAATGCAACCACCGATGCGGTGCCACAAGGGAGTGTGGGTGCGGGTGCAGGCGCTACAGTGGGCAAATTCGCTGGCCCAATGCTGGCCACCAAAAGTGGTCTGGGGTCTGCGAGCCTGACCTTGCCAAATGGGCTGGTCGTTGCTGCCTTGTTCGCAGTCAATGCGTTGGGAGATGTGCTGGCGGAGGATGGTCGCATTCTGGCAGGCACCCGCCGTGCCACCGATGAAAAACAATTTGCAGACTCGCTAGAGCTCCTCAAGCAAGCTGTGCCCGCACAAGCTGGTAACACCGTGATTGGCGTGGTGGCCAGTAATGCGCGCTTGACCAAGGCAGAAACCAATAAAGTGGCACAGATGGCGCACGCAGGGCTGGCGCGAGCCGTGCGGCCTGCCTTTACCCCCTGGATGGCGACACCATCTTTGCGCTTTCCACCGGCGAGGTTCCAGCGGATGTGGGTCTGGTAGGGGCATTGGCAGCAGAAGTCACCGCCGAAGCAATCCGTAATGGAGTGATACACGCAAGCGGACTGGGCGGGCTGCCTGCCCTGCGCGACCTGGCCTAAGCGCTGGCTTGCTGGGCACGGTAGTCTGCTTCGCTGGCGAGTTCCCCGCCGCTCAAGTCAGCGTTGATCAACTGAAAGCGGTCATTAAAAAAGAAGGTGCCCTCCACCCGCTCAAAAGAACGCGTGCCCATGATCACTTTGCGTACAAATAGCTGCCCGTCGTCGTCGCGGGCCAGGTCATTGCCCCGATGCAGCCGCACCTGAACCACTTCGCCAGTCCGCTTGACGCGCACATACAGATAAATTCCATCGCTATCTGCCCCGCTGGGCTGGCCAGCCGACCCACCAAAGAGGGTCTGGCTCAACTTTTTGAGAAAGCTCATAGGCGGGCTTACCCTCCTTCTGGGGTGGGGGTTGGCTCGGTTGCGGGCGCTTCGGGCGTTGGCAGCTCGGCGGGGGTGCTTTCCGGCGTGGGCGCTTCGGGCGCAGAGACATCAATCGGCATCAGCGGGTTCTCAATGGCTTGCGTCAGCCCCTGCTCCGCCTGGGCCAGAAAGGTCTCAATCCGGGTGAGTTCATCCGAAGCATCAATGGCTTGCTGAACCGTCCCGCGTGTGCCATCTGCACAGGCCACATCCCAGAACCGAATCGGGAAGAAGTTCAGGTTAGTTACTGCCTGGTTGAGCGTGGGCACAAAGCCAAAATCCGGGTAGGTCTGGTCATCAATGGGGCGCATCTCGATGGGCTGGGGCCGGTTGAGCGTTGCAGCACAGGTTAATTGACCCGCGCCCAGGTTCCACTCAGCCCGCATGGCGGCCACATCCGCTTGGGCCTGCTGGAGCAAGTTTTGATACTGACTGAGCAGGACATCACGGTCGGTGGGGGTTTCTGGCGTGGCGGTGGGCGCGGCAACCTCTTCTGCATCGCCCCCGCCCAATCGCAAGGCAACATTCAGCCCCAGCAAAATCACCAACGATCCTACCAGCGCCAGTGTTGCAACCCGAAGCCAGCCTTCACCTCCAGCACCAGGCGCCTGGCGACCCAATTTGCGGAGTGCTGCCTCGGCAGCCAACCGCACGCTGGCTTCGGAATCCTGCTGATAAGCGTTCACCAACGGTCGGATAGCCGCCGGATCACGCAGACGGCCCAATTCCTTGCACGCCTGAGCCCGAATCTCTGGCGCCGCATCTTTAAGCTTGCTGGTCCACAACGACAAAGGCGATTCGGTCATAACCCTGTGGTTCCCGTTGCCTGGATAGCCCAAGTATAGCGTCTATTCCACCACGTTGAAAACGCAATTGCCTTCTTCAGACTCAATTTCAGCCCTGGGCCAAAATCATCATAGCCATCGTTGACCACTTCATCCCAGGTGACAAGATAAGTCACCTCATAGCGACCTGGGGCCAGGGTCCCCACAGGCACATACCAGTAGGTGTACCAGTTGCCGTCGCGCTCGCGCCGTTGCTCGGTCCGATACTGCTCGTAATCGGTCAGCAGGCGACCATTGAGCAAAATTTCATAGTTGGCATGTTCCAGGTGATCGCTGATCAACTCGGGCCGGGCCACAAACCAGCTCCACCAGATCGAGACCGTCTGGTTGGCTCGTACACGTGGCGCCGGGTCTTCGGTCTGGATGCAGTTGGCGCGCACATTGACATCGCTCAAATCCGGGCCGGGGGTTCCGCCCCCTTCCAGCGTGGCCACGGGCGGCAAAGCCTGGGCCTGGCCGGGGGTTGAAAGCGGGTCCAGCGTGCCTGTGGGGGTGGGCGAGGGGCCGCGTGTCGGTGGCACATAGCTCCCCAGGTTCAACAAGCGCGTTTGCACCCAGCCCTCTACCAACAGACCATTGTTTTCCGCATCAATAAAGCGAACCTGCACCCATTCCTCATCTTCGCTGGCACTGTGCAGTTCTACCTGGGTGTTGGGCTGCACAATTGTTAGCACATCGGCATTTAGCGAGGGTTCTTCGCGCACCCGCACATTCTCGTTAGAAGTGATCACGCCAATGGCGGGTGGCGTGGGCGAAGGCGAAGCCGTGGGCGTGGGCGAAACGGGTGTGGGCGTATCGCTGGGGGTGGGGGTATCGCTAGGCGTAGGAGTGGCAGAGGGCGGCAACGTCGCAGTGAAGCGCGGCGTCTGGGTGATGATGGGGGGCAGAAGCGTTACCGTAGGCTGAAAAGCACTGGTTGGGTCGTCTGCGCTTTCTTCACAGGCAGCCAACAAACCACCCACTAGCCCTATCAGGATCAACCATCCAATCAAGTGAAGTCGCTGCATAGCCTGATCGCTTTTTGTCATCCTCTTTTTTCCGCCCTTAAGGATACCACATTGGCGCGCTTAGAAAATGTGTGCTACCCTGGTGACAGGGAAAGACTGGATCGCGGAGATGAGCACATGCGCCGCCGAGATCGCCAGAACGAGATCATCGCTGCCCTCGTCGTGACGACCGCCATGGCTTTTGCCCTGGCGATCAGCATTTTGCTCACTCTAGGGGAAGAGGATGACTCTGACGCAACCACCCCCGCGCCCCTGGTGATCACCACCCCTGGCATCAGCCCATCCACCGAGGAAGTGGCTGTCCAGTTAACCCCCCCTACGGCAGATAGCGCCAGCCCTTCGCCCACCACGCCTGCCCCAACCGCTACCGCAACACTAACCCGGACAGTAACGGTCCCTGCCTCGCCCCTGCCAGACGAGGAGACGACACAACCCACAGAGGCGCCTTCCAGTACGTTCACGCCTTCCACAACGCCGTCACGCCGTGCGTCAGCCAGCTCGCCCTCGCCCACCGCCAGCCCAACACATACGCCCAGCCCCACCTACACTGCTAGCCCAACGCAGACCGCTACCCCCCGGCCAACGCGCCTTTCGTCCGTTGGGCAAGCCCTGGAGCGCATGAGCACAGCCTGGGAACGCGCGGCCCGCATCACGCCCACAGCAACCGCAACCCCAGCCCCCACCCACACCCGCACACCATCCAACACGCCGTCACCCACGCGCACCCTCACACCAACACGGACGCCCAGCCCCACGAACTCACGCACCCCCACTCCGGCGGCCACTTTCACCGCCGCAGCCCTGGTTATCCCCAGCGCGACAGCCTGCCACCCCCGTGATGATTGGCAGCCCTACACCGTGCAAGCTGGCGATACCTTCTTTGAAATTGCCCGGCGCGCAGGCATCGGGCGGGATGAACTGGCGCAAGCCAACTGCCTGGCGAACCCAACGCTGATCTTCGCAGGCCAGATTTTACGCCTTCCACCCGGCACCGTAGGCATACCCATGCCAACTTTACCCGGCATTGTGCTCGCCCCGCTGCCAACCAGCCCAGATGTTAGCGGCTGCGGCAGCCCAATGCGTTGATCACGGCACCACTGGCGGGCGCCACACAAAGCGGGTACGCTTTTGCTGGCGGGTAGCGCAGGTGGCCCGAACTTCGAGCGTTACCGCCTGGGCGTGGCGACCAGACCACCCCGGCAGCACGCCCACGGTTTTTGATGAAGTCCTTCAGCCAGCGACCGGCACCCTGGGGCAGCTTGACACACGCGCGCTGGGAAGTGGGGTTTTCTGGATAGAGGTCGTGAGCTACGACCTTGCCGGCCAGTTGATCGCTGGGTGCGCTATTCGGCTACGTTTTGAGTAACCAGCGGAAGCCGCATCCCGATGGTGGTCCCTTGGCCCTCTTCGCTCTGGACGTAGACCCGTCCATTGTGCTGCTCGACAATCGATTTCACAATCGAGAGGCCCAACCCGGTGCCCATGTAATCTTCCCGCACTTTCGGTTCGCGGTAGAAGGACTCAAAAATCTGCTTCTGATTGGCCGGAGAAATGCCAATTCCTGTATCAACGACCTCAATCAATATTTCTTCCTGCGCGGCATCAAAGGCGGCGCGCAGCACGATGCGCCCACCCTTGGGCGTGTACTTGTTGGCATTGGTCAATAGGTTCACCAGGGCGCGGTTCAGCCACAGGCGACTGCCATAAAGAACAGGCAGATCCCCTGCCAGGTCCAGGGCAAAGGCCTGCTGCTTGCTCTCGATAGACGGTTGCACTTCCAGCATGGCGCGCTCTAGCAAGTCCGGCACATTCACAGCGCTAAAGTCCGAGCCCATCTTGCTTTGCACCTGTTCCAGGTTCATCAGGTCATCGATCAGGGCCTGCATGCGCTGAATGCTATTGAGCGCCAGGGCGACCACTTCTCCAACCTTGGGGCTGCTGTGCTGAATACCGAAGTTCTGCTGCAAGAAGTCCAACGCCGTGAGCGTAACCCCTAGCGGATTGCGTAAATCATGCGCCGCCGCCTGCACAAACCGAACACGGTTGCGCTCTGAGTCGCGAATGTGGGTGATGTCCTGAATCACGATAACCCAACCGCTTTCTGCCTCCTGGCCAGGAACTACAGGCTCAAGCGCATGGACCCGCGCCACGGAAACCGAAACATGCCGCTCGCTGCCCAGTTGAACATCAAAATAGGTGCGCTCTTGCACGGTGTTGACAATCGCACGCAGGATGGCGCTCCGCAAGGGCAGGGGCATCGTGGACTGTGCCAGCGGCTTGCCCATCATTTTTTCGGGCGGGGTGCTAAAAAAGCTTTCGACTGAGCTGTTAGCCAGTGTGACCCGATATTGCTGGTCCAGCACGATGATCGCATCAGCGGTGCTGTCGATGATGGCGCTCAGACGGCTCTGTTTGGCGCGGGTGTCTTCATAAAGCCGAGCATTGTCCAGGGCTACGCCCAGTTGATCTGCAATGGCTTGCAAGACGTCGGTTTGCTCGCGGCTGAACTCGTAGGGCTCGTAGTTCATCACGCTGACAATACCCACCACCCGCCCCCGCGCATGCATGGGGGCCATGGCCATCGCCTGCACTCCTTCTTTGACAAATGCAGGCACCGCCAGGCGGTCATCTTCCTGCAAATCGCCGGTCACCACCACACGATCCTGCGCCAGCACCACCCCAGAGAGCCCCTCCCCCAGCTTAACGCGCATCGGGTTGCTCACAAAATCCTGCTTCCAACCCCGTTGGGCGCGCAACACCCATTCCCCGGCGGCCTCATCAATTAAGCTGATGCCCGCTGCCTGGACCGGAATCACCTGCAACACAGAATCCAGAGCCACGCTAAGCGTAGCATCCAGGTCCAGCGATTGACTCACCATTGCCGCCACACTGTTAATTGCCGATAGCTGATTAACGCGCCGCCGAATCTCATCCGTGAGCAGCTGGTTCTGGCGCAGTACACTTTGCAGATCGTAGGATTGGTTCATCTTGGGTCCTGTTCCATCAGTCCAAAACGCCGAGACCAGAAGCCAACACCAGCGCCAGGAGGAAAAAAATGATGAGGAAAAGCGTGGCGATGATACGTCCGCTTTCCTGGGGGAGCGTCAGCGGCTTCTCTTCCAGCTCCAGTTGGCCCAGCAAATCCACGCGTACATCTAAATTAGACTTGCCTCGTGTCAGGCGTGCCATATAATCGGTCTGCACCAAAACCACCCACCCTTCGGCCTCGAGTTCCGCCAGTTTAGGCGCTAGAATGACCGCAGCTGCCTCTGGAGCAATGGGTTCAACGGGTTGATGGGGTGTTTCCATGAGTCCGACCTGTTTCAACAAATGCAATTCGCTTTAATCGTAGCACAGAACCAACGAGGGGAACGATGAAAAACCGCAAGCGTCGGCGCCTGAATGCCAGCCTGATCATCGCTTATGTGTTCGCTGGTATCCTGATTTTTACTTTTGTCATCTCTCTGGTCTTTGTGCCAGGGACCAACCTGGATGTTGCCGACACGGATTTTGACCCCCTGGCACCCGTCCCCACCCTGCGCCCCACGCGGGTGTCCTTCCCCACTCCGGAACCCGGTGGCACCACACTTGGCAGCGGCGAGCGCCTGCTGCAACGTAACGGACTATTTGAAGTCACCGTGCCGGAAGGCTGGGGCGTGGTTTCGAATGACTATAACCCCGGTATTCCGCGTGGCCGCGTGATTTTTAACTCCGGGGAGCGGGTTTCGGTGATTGACGTGCTGCTGGATTACGGGGTGAACTACCCGGACACCCAGGCGCTTTCGGATGAAGTCTTCACGGACTTTTACTTCAATAATGCCTGGATTAACCCTGCTGCGACCAGCTCCTACACCCGCTTCGAGGAAATCGGGCGCCTGGTCGGCTCGGAGCAAGTGACGGTCGATTTTGCGCTGTTTGATAATGACACAGAATATCTGGGGCGGCAGGTGGCCTGGTTAGAAGAAAACCGCCTGCATGTGGTGCGCCTGGTGGTGCCGCAGAACAACCCGCTGTTGCTCCAGGCCCTCACGGAGCAGGTCCCGCCAACGGTGGTCAGCTACGATGATGTGCTGGTGGAAAACCTGAACTGGCAGAGCTACAGTGATCTGGCACAGGGCTACCAACTCCGTCACCCGAATTGGCAAGAAGCAACCCGCGCTGTGCTGCGTTCTCCCCGGTTGCCTGCTCAGGTGACGTTCCGCAGCCTGCCAGGGACCTCGCTGGAAGACCTGGCAGCCGCTGAAAACTTGGTGGCAGAGAACCTGCGCCCTGGTGCCCAGGTCCTGGCCGCGCAAATCACCAATCGGGAATTTACCGAAGCTGGATATCTGGTGAGCTACAGCGACACCACCCCAGCCGGCGACCCTATTTCTGGCTTGCTAACCCTGCTGGTTGATTCTGAAGACACTTTGCATGTGGCAGACATTCGGCTAGAGCAAGGCGGGATCGATTTGCTGGCCCTGGAACCCGAATCTGCCGAGCAGGAGCTACGCAACGTCGCCGATTCCTTTATGCTGTTGCCACCGACCACCCCCTGACCGCGCGCTGGCTCGCCCCCTAACCTCTTTACGCCTGGCCTATTGTGCATACAATAGAAACATAGGGCAGCGGCTTAGGGGGCGATTTAATGCTTGATCAACCCATCATCCAGCAGCACAGCCCCACTTCGCTGGGGTATCTGCCGGCGCATTTTTCTGAAGCAAACAGCGCGCTTATCCAGGCGCTGGCATTGGCGGCTTCGCAGCACATTCTGCGTGATGAAGACAGCAGCATCACGCCCGAGGTGGCGCATCAGGTCGCGCGTACGCTCATCAGCGCAGATTGCGACGCCCGAACCCTGATGATTTTCTTCCTGAGCCTGCTGGATGCCACCGAACGCCAGACCTTTGCCCCGCTGGTTCAGGACCCTGAACTGCTGGAGGCGGCCCACAGCGTCTCGATTATTCGCTTGCTGAGCGCCAAAGATCACCCCAAGCACCTGCCCATTCGGAAGGTGCTGCTGCGGCAACTGGTGCTCAAGGCCACGCACGATGTACGCGTGATCCTGATCAAGATCGCGGGGCGCCTGGTGACCTTGCGCCACGCAGGCGAGCACCATTGGGACCTGGAGCTGCGCCAGCGCCTGGCCCACGAAGCCCTTGATGTGGTGGTGCCCTGGTGCGATGCCCTGGGGCTGGATAGCTGGCGCCAGGAGCTGCAAGAGCTCAGCTTTCGTTACCTCAACCCCGCCGGATATGCCTATGTGCTCTCCCTCGTGCGCGATCAGCGCGACCACCTCCACGCCGTACGCGACCAGGTGATTCAGGAGCTTTCTCAACTGCTGGCCCGACATGGCATTCAGGCTCAGGTGAGCGGGCGGGTGAAGACGCACTTTGCGATCTACCGCAAAATGACCGCCTACGAACTCAGCTTTGATGAAGTGTGGGACCGCCTGGGGATTCGCATCCTCACCAAAACAGTCTTTGACTGCTACTACGCCCAGATGGCCATTGAAGAAGAACTTTACCCGGAGCGGCACCGCTTTGTAGACTACATCGAAAACCGCGCGCCCCTATCACTACCAATCGCTGCATCTGACGGTCAAAGGCCCGCGCGACACCCTGGTGGAAATCCAGATTCGCACCTTTGATATGCACATCAAGGGGGAATTTGGCGTGGCCGCACACTGGAAGATGTACGGTGGCGGTGAGGACGTGGGCACCTCCGAAGACAGCAAGTTTGCTTTTCTGCGGACCCAGGCCTCGCGCCTGCTGGGTGACCCCATGGATTACCTGGGCAATACCCTGGATGAACTGCTGGTCAACAACGCGATCATGCCCACAGACACCAGCGGCTACATTCTGGACCCTCAAAACGGCGACCGCATCCACAACAGCCGTGGGCAGTGGATTTACTATCGGGATGCCATCACCAATAAACAGGGCTACTTGCTGGACCCCATACCAGTAACCTGATTTACAGTTGTTCTGGGGACCCCATCTGGTATCAGGAAGTGTTGCCAGACCGTGTGATCGTCTACACACGCAGCGGTGACCTCAAAAGCCTGCCCCAGCACGCCACACCGCTCGATTTCGCCTACTACATCCACGAGGAAGTAGGGCATATGTGCGTGGGTTCACGGGTCAATGGCCACTGGGTGAGCCTGGACTATGAACTTCAGCTAGGCGACCGGGTAGAGATCATCACGCGCAAAGGGGCCAAACCCAGCCTGGACTGGATTTACAACGGCTATGCCCGCACCCGCCGCGCACGCGACAAAATCAAGCGCTTCTTCCGCGAAAAGCCAGAAGAAGCGACGGTCGTTCCTGAAGTTGAAGAAATTGGGCGGACCATCATCCGCAAACGGCTGAGCGCCAGCCGCATCCGCGATCTTGCGCTGGAAAAACTGGCAGAAATCCTGCGCCTGCCCACGCCACATGAGCTCGTTGAGGCGGTGGGTATTGGCGAGATCACCATCACCCAGTTGGATGATGCGCTGAGCGCTTATGTGCTGGCCCAGCTCACGCCCGATCGCCTCCCGGCCAGCCCGGCTGCTTTTCAACCCACTTCGCGCCAGGAATTTGACTTGCTCTATACCCAGGCGCAGTGCTGCCTCCCGGTGCCCGGCGACCCAACCATCAGCTACATTACCCAGGGGCGCGGCTTTATGCTGCACCGCCCAGGACTGCCGCAACGTACCCACACTTGACCCAGCGCGGGTGAATGAGTTTGTGTGGGATGAAGACAACGCAGGCGCCTCATTCAGCACCCAGTTGGTCTTGATGGTCACGCGCCCCACCCCGCACCATCCTGTTCATCAAAGAGGCCGCCGCCACCGAAAGCACAGAAATCGAAGCGCTGCGGCCTCGCGCCGCTCGCGACGGCAACGCCTTCATTGATTTACGCGTCCGCGTGACGCACAAGCGCCAACTCGAGCGCCTACAGCGTAAGTTGATGGCTTCGGATGACGTTTTATTGGTACGACGAGTCAATGGATAGACCTTTGGACCTGGTTGATTCCCTATATATGACGCTGGAAAGCACCTGCCGGAGCTACCTCAGCGAAGAAGCCTGGCAACATGTTTTGCAAGCCTATCATTTTGCGAAAGCCGCCCACGCCGGGCAGTTCCGCAAATCAGGCGAGCCATTCATCACCCATCCGCTCACGGTGGCGATTTATATGGCCCGCGCCTATGTGGATGAGGTCACGCTGATCAGCGCCTTGCTCCACGATGTGGCCGAAGACACCGATTGCACCCTGGAAGACATCGAAACGCGCTTTGGCCCACAAACCCGTCAGTTGGTGGCTGGGGTTACACACCTGAAGAACGTCAGCCAGCTCGAAGACATCGCACACTTTTTCGTGGCGCTCATTACCGATGTGCGGGTGGTGCTCATCAAGCTCTATGACCGGCTGCACAACATGCAAACGCTGGAATTTATGTCGCCGGAGAACCAGCGACGCAAAGCCTTCGAGACACTGCGCGTTTACGTGCCGCTGGCGGCTAAATTCGGCATCTGGCGCCTGAAGACCGAGCTTGAAACACTGGTGTTGCGCTACATCGACCCCGAAGCCTTCCTCAGCATCACCCAGACGATTGACCAGAACCGCCGCGAGCACCTCAGCCGGTTGCAACAGGTGGAGCAGGATTTGCAAAGCCTTTTGCGGGGCTATGACATCCTGTGCAGCACGACCATCGAGCAACGCAGCCCCTACCGCATTTACGAAAGCACCCGCGAGCAACGCTTTGAAGACGCCAGCTTTCGGCGCATTTTGCGCGTGGTGGTGCAGGTGGATGACATTGCGCGCTGCTACCTGGCCCTGGGCTACATCCACAAGCACTATGCCCACATGGCTAACCTGCTGGCGGATTACGTCGGCAATCCCAAAGACATTTTCTACCGCTCGCTACACACGACCATCCTGGTGCCGCGCTATAGCCCGGTTGACGTTCGCGTCCGCACCTACGAAGCAGACCGCCTGGCCCAGCTTGGGATCATCACACAACTTCAGTTTGCCCAGTCTCACGAGCACAAAACCCCGCCAGAAGCCTCCTTTTTGCCGGAGATGCGCGAACTGGTCGGCGAAATTGCCGATGCCAACAAATTTGTGGAAACCGTGTTTCAGGACATCCTCAAAAAACATATCGTCTGCTTTACCCCTCGTGGGCGCGACATCTCCTTGCCGCGTGGGGCCACCGTGCTCGATTTTGCCTATCGGGTGCACACCGACATTGGCCACGAGTGTCGCGGCGCGGTGGTCAATGGCAAGCACGTAGAGGTGCCATACAAGCTAGCAGACGGCGACCATGTGGAAGTTATCCGCTCTCGGCGCACGGAACCTCAGCTCGAGTGGCTGGATGAAATCCTGAACTACACGACCACCTCGCACGCACGGCGCAAAATTCGGGAATGGCTACGGCGCCAGAAGTCCAGCGCGCTGGTCAAGCAGGGCCGCGATGTGCTCCAGCATGTGCGCCGCACCTACAACGTGATGCACGTGACCGCCCCCACCCTGGCAGAAGAGATGGGGCTGGACAACGTGCAACAGCTCTACCAAAACATCGGCAATGGCACCATCACGCTCAGCGAGTTGATCCTGAAGTTGCTGAGCCACGTGCCCGACCTGCTGGTGGAATGCGAGCGCGAATATGTGGAAGTGCAGGACCACCTTGGCCAGCGTGGGCGCCTGGTCACCATGGAAGGCCGAGAAATCCGCCTGGCCAACTGTTGCCGCCCTATGGTGGGCGATGCCATCGTAAGTTTCATCAACGGGCGCCAGGATGAACCCATCAAGGTTCATCGCCAGCGCTGCCCCTTCGTGCTGCGCAGCCCGCGCCCAGAGCACTTCATCCAGATGGACTGGGTCTACGCCACGCAACCACTCTATAACGTATATGTGCGCGCCGAGGGCTACGACCGTGGCGGCCTGCTGCGCGATATGTCCATTCCAATTGCCGAAGTGGGCGCGAACATCGCCCGTGTCGAGACCCACGACATCCGAGGCGGGATTGCCCTTCAGCTTAAGCTCGAACTGACCACTTCTCAGCAACTCATTCGGATCATCCACCATCTGGAAACGCTCCAGAACATTACGTTTGTCCAGCGGCTTAACCACCATGAGGTGCAAAATAGACGCGGTGGGGCCGGGCATGCTACAATGGCGGCAGGGGACTGAGCCACCAGGAAGGAAAATGCCCCATGGATGCTCTGCAAAAACACCGGGCTGGTGTTCGACGCCAGATCGTGCTACCGATGGGCCTGGCTATAGCGTTGCTGGTGGTGCTCGTCATTGCACTGGGCGTGCTGGTGAGCGGCCAGCAGGTGGGCGTGGTCGCTGGAATTCTGGCGACACTGTTCATCCTGTTTCCGGCAGTGGTCGTGTTATTGGTGACTGCCGCGCTCTTCCTGTACCTGGCGCACCTCAGCGGGGAAGGTTCACCGCCTGGTGCGGGTGCCCCTGGAACGCGCCAACACCTACTCAGCAGAACTATCTACCCGAACGCAGCAAATCGCGCAGCAGGTGACTGACCCTGTGATTGCCTGGCGTGCCGTGCCGCACAATATCGCACCCTTGCAGCCCATTGGTTGGGGTTCCCAACCCCGGATAAGGCAGAAGATGGACAACCAGAAACCTGAAGTGGCCACGTATGTCGTGGGGGCTATCCTGGGCCTGGGCCTGGGCGTTGTTTCGGCCCACTTTTACGCCAATGCACGCACCACGAGCCGCGCCAGTGGCGATGAAGAAAGCACCCGCCTCACCACCGGGGATTGGGTGCGCTTTGTCATCCTGCTGATTGGCTTTGTTCGCCAGATTGCGGAGTTTGGCGCCAAACAGGCCCCGCCGCAAAAGGATCAGGCGCAATGAGCCGCGCCGCTGACGCCCACGCCGCGATTCTGGACACCGCCGAACGCTTATTTAAAGAACAAGGTTACCACGCCGTGTTGCTGGCAGACATCGCCACCCAGGCAAAGGTCCCCTTACCCGCCCTGCAAACCCACTTTCATGACAAAAGCGACATTCTGAATGCCTTGCTGGAGCGGCGTGCCCCGCGCGATGCGCTGCGTACCGCCCTGCGCCAGATCAATAAAGACAGCGCGGAAGAGATGGTCCGAGCGGCCATCCGCGAAATCTTGCAGATTTTCTCTGCCCATGCGGATTTTCTGGACCTGGCTATTCTGGATGTGCAGGTCAACAACAGCAACTACGTGACTGCGCTCTTTAGCGAACTGGCCGGGGATGCTGCGGGCTTCATCACGCGGCTGGCGAACATGCCCAATATGCGCCCCATCTCAACCATCATGCTGGCGCGTGCGCTGGCCTCGATGCTGATTGGCTTTGCTGTGACCCAGTATATCGCCCCACGCCCGGCCCAATACGCCATGCGCATCTTCCCGCAACGCGCCTGGATTGAAGGCATGGCTGATATCCTGCTGTATGGCATTGTGGAAAGCGAATAACGGGCGCTGGCAAAACCTGGTGCGTGGGCTGACGCTATTGGGCGTCGTATGGTTGCTGCTGCGCCTCCCGCGCCATTCCGGGCGAGCCCAGGCGCGCCGCCGCCGCCGCCCAGCCCCCTCCCCTTGCAAGGCCCCGTTGCTCAGGTGCACACCCTGGATGAGCGCCTGTGTATGCATACCCGCTTAACGGATGAAGTGGCCGAAGCCATCATCCCCATCACGCTGGCGATGGTCCGCGAGATGGGCGCGCCGCATGTTGTGGAGTTTTTGCCGTGGGCGTACGTGGAATATGCGCCGGGGCAATACAATTGGCATCATCCCGACCGCATCATCCGCCACGCAGAGCACCAGGGCGTGCACCTCATCGCGCGGATGGGTTTTGTGCCGGGTTGGTTGGTGCCCGCCGCTGGCGAGGACCATGCCAGCCCGCCTACCTGGAGCGTATGATCCGCCACTTTGCCAGCTACGTCGCCAGTTTGCCGCGCGCTAT
>JAAUUD010000040.1 GCA_012031655.1 Anaerolineae bacterium
CGTGGTGCAGCAGGCGCGCTAAAGCTGCTGTTCGCTTTTCCCGAGATGTCTGAGGCGATGGTGGATGCCATGCTGAATAGCGGATGCGTGGCGCGCTTTGAGGACATCACCCTGACCACCAGCGCGGTTACCGGGACCTTCACAGCAGAAGACGCCGCCGCAGGCGCCTTCCGCGTGACCGCCTGCGAACTGGGCGAATTTGGCGTGCAGTTCCTGGCGGCGCCGCTGGAGGGCATGTGGAGCGCTGCCCCCGGCGAACCCGCCGACATGACCCTGCTGGAACAGCCGCTCACGCTGGCCGAGCCACCGCCCAACTCACCGCTGCCGAGCTGTTTGTGTTCCGCTGCGCCGAGTGCCACGGCACCCAGGGCGAAGGCACCGCCGAGGCCCCGCCGCTGAATGACTTCCTGGTGCTGCCGCCGGAGTTCATCGAGAGTCAGGTTCGTAGCGGGCCAGAGAACATGTCCGCCTTCACCGAAGCGGAAATCTCCGCCGAGCAACTGACGCTGCTCAGCGCACATATCCAGGCCGAAATCGCAGGGACCAACCTTGTGAGCGTGGACGAGGACCAGCTTGAACAGGGCCGCCAGCTCTGGCGCGACTTCTGCATGGAGTGCCACGGGGCGCGCGGCCAGGGCAAGAACGACTTCGGCCCGCCGCTGAACGTGTGGCCGCCTTACAGCGTCACCGGCATTATTGACGGGGCGCGCCTGCCCCTGCCAGATATGCCCGTGCTCTCCGTCACCGACGATGAACTGCGGCTCATCGCGGCTTTTATGCATAGCTGGGCCGCAAACTCCATAGCCGAATAAGCGCGCAGGGCAAGCGGGCGCAACCTGCCCTGGGTTGCGCCTTCCCCGCCGCCAAAGGAGAGTGCCACAGTGGACCCCCAACCGCCTCCGCCCCTGCTCAAGCGCGTGCGTGCTTCCATCTGGCGCGCCCCGTTGCGGCCCCGCACCGACCGCGACCGGGTGCGGTTGGCCATGAACGACCTCATCCTGCACCTGCACCCGCCGAGGGTCCCACGGGCGGCCATCGCCTGGAGCTATACCTTTGGCCTGGGAGGGTTGGCGGTGCTGCTGCTGGTAGTGCTCATCGGCACGGGCGTTTTGCTGATGTTCGCCTACACCCCCTCGGAGCAAGACGCTTACGCCAGCGTGGTCGCGCTGGAAACTGAGGTCTGGTTTGGGCAAATGATCCGCAACCTGCACCACTGGAGCGGCAACCTGTTGCTCATCGTGGCCGGGCTACACATGCTGCGCGTGTTCTACACCGGCGCCCATCGCAGCCCGCGCGAGTTCAACTGGCAGTTGGGCTTGCTGTTGCTGGGCCTGGTCGCGCTGGGCAACTTCACGGGCTATCTGCTGCCCTGGGATCAACTGGCCTATTGGGCGGTGACGGTCGCGCATAGCATGCTGGCCTATGTGCCGCTGATCGGGGATCCGCTGGGCGATCTGCTCATTGGCGGGGAGGAGGTGAGCGGCGCCACCCTGCGTAACTTCTTTGCCCTGCATGTGATCCTCATCCCGCTGGGCTTTCTGGTGGTGGGGTCCTTTCACATCTGGCGGGTCCGCAAAGATAAGTTCTCGCAACCGCGCCGCCTGGATGACGCCGACCCGGACGGCCCTCAGATGGTGACGACCATCCCCCACCTGGTGAGCCGCGAGGTGGTTTTTGCGCTGGTGGTGCTGGCCCTGTTGCTGGGTTGGTCCAGCTTTGTGGATGCCCCCCTGGGCAGCGCCGCCAACCCCAACGACCCACCCAACCCCACCAAAGCAGCCTGGTACTTCATGGGCGTGCAAGAGCTGCTGCTGCACTTCCACCCGACCTTCGGCGCGTTCATCATCCCGGCCTTTACGGTGGTGGCGCTGGTCGCCCTGCCCTACCTGCCCGAAGACGCCCCCGCCGAAGGCATTCTGGTTTCGGTCGCGGCGGGGGCGGCGCCTGGCAGCCCAGAGCGCGGTGCTGGGCGGCTGGCGGTGGTGGGCGGGTCCTGCTGCGCGAAGCCGGCTAAACCTGCCGGGCTGGCTGCCCTTCCTGCCCAATAGCGTGAGCAACGGCGTGCTGCCGCTGGGCGTGGCGATGCTGGCGACCTTCTTTTATACCCGGGTGTTGCGCTGGCAGGGGGCCACCCGCAGCGAAACCCGGCAGAGCCTCTTCACGCTGCTGCTGTTCGCCTTTATGGCCCTCACCGTGATTGGCGTGGCCTTCCGTGGAGAAAACATGGCCCTGGAGATGCCCCTATGACGCTGGATAACACCCCCCCGGCGGCGCCCTCGCCTGCGCGCCGGGATTTTCTGGAAGCCAGTTGGTTGGCGCTGGGCGGGCTGGCTGTGCTGGGGGCTGGCTACATCGGGCTGCGTTTTGTGGGGTCCAGCCTCACGGATTCGGCTTTTGGCGGCGTGATCATCGCCGGGCGGTTGGAGGAAATTCCGCCAGGCACCGTCACGGCCTTCCCACTGGGGCAGTTCTTCCTGGTGCGCAATGCGGAGGGCGGCCTGTTGGCGCTTTACCGCAAGTGCACCCACCTGGATTGCGTGGTCACCTGGAACGCAACCCGCCGCCGCTTCAATTGCCCCTGCCATGGCTCGCAATTCACCGAGGCGGGCGCGGTCCTCAACCTGCCTGCGCCGCGTCCGCTCTCGCATTTTGCCGTCATCGTGGAAGAAGGGCTGGTGCGGGTGGACACCAGCCAGCTCATCGAGCGCTCAACCGTGCAAGCGGAAGATTGGGCCTATCCACCTCCCGCTGAACAGCCCTGAAGCGGCTACACGGGCCCTGGTGCGCCAGCCAGCGGAGCGGACGTGCTGTGTCTGGCGCGCTCGTTGGGCCGCACAGCCCTTTGAAAACCTCTCCATGCCCGTTCTGGCGCGCGGCTTCGGCATCTCCGCGCAGCGCGTGCGCCCGATTTCGCGCGCCGTTTACGGTCTATGAAGCCAAAAGCTTGCCCCACCGGGCACAGCGCAGCAAGGCAGGCGCCCACCCCGTGCTCCCAGGCCGCCAATTGCAGCAGCATGGCCACCTGCCCCAGGTCAAAGCTGTTCCAGTCCGATTGACGCTCGCCAAGCCGCTGGGCCAGCGGTACCGAGACACCTTTGCGGCGCGAGCGCTTCCAAGCGATGCAGAACGGCCTGCTATCCTCAACCGACCGCGCGTTACCCTGCGCGTGACAATCGAGGCTATGCAGGCATCTGGCATTGGCTAGCTGCGCCAGAGCCAAGCTGAAGTTCACACACTTTCTGGAAAGGGGTTGCGAGGTCAACAGGCTCGGCTCCGTTTTCTGTTCCCCAACAAAATACGGAGCCTGACAACCTCAAGGGTTATCGCGCCATAAGTCCGGGTCTGAAGCCTGGACCAGGCGGCGGCTTCTTGCGGGATGGGGAGCTGCTCGCTGGCCAACACCGGGCAATCTCCCCGTTGACCTCCCTGGTGCAGGGGCGAGCGAGCTCTGCGCGCTAAGCTGCAGCAACGCCCGCTACCCAGTACGCGCCTCAGAAAGAAGCTGCACCTGATGCAGATACTGCCAGGCCTGTTCTGGGGTATCATAGAAAGTCAGGGTTGCTCGTCCCAGGCTAAAGATCAGCAACATCATGAAGCGCATGAACTTGTTGCTGCCAATCACGGCTATATAGCGGAGTTCCAGGCGGTTGATATAGGTCTGGGTGCCGCGTAGTTGCCGATAGTCGCGCGGCAAGGTGCTTGTTTCGTGAACATCCACCAACAGCGCAAAGCGCATCTCTGGCGCTTGCTCATCCAGATAGGCACTGACCTCGGCATCAATTTGCCGAAAGTCTTCCAGGCTAACAGCTCCCACAAGCGTCAGGTTGATCACTGCTGGATGAGCTTCTACATCAAGATAAAACGGCATACGGCACCTCAGTCCTCTTATAAATCTCGTGCTGGTGGCCTCAGCCCAGCAGAACGGCCTCCAGTTCGCGGGCAAAAGTCGTGGCTTCAATCGGCTTCGGAAAGTACGCGACAAAGCCCGCCACCAGGGCCTCTTCGCGCAGCTTGCTGTTATGAAAAGCCGTGATAGCGACGCAGGGCAGGTGAGCTGTAGTGGGGTCCGCCTGGATTTCGGCCAGGAGTTCCCAGCCATCTTTGCCAGCAACGCCAGGTCGATGACCACAGCCTGATAGTGGCGTTGCGCTTCAAACAAGAAATACTCCGCCTCTACCGTGTCGCCCGCCACATCTACGGGGATGTTGAGCTGTTCCAGCAGTGTGGCAACCACCACCTGCCCATCGGGGTCATCTTCGACAACCAGAATACGCGCTGAGTTTGACATAGAAGTCTGCCTGTGCTCCTCTAGATATTCAATTAGATATTCAATTCGGCTGCGAGTTCAGGAATATCAACCAACAGGTTGACCAGGTCCTGAATAAAAGTTTCGACCGTCAGGGGCTTGGTCAGGTAGTTGTGGAAGCCCGCCGCCATGGCCCGTTCGCGGTCGCCACTCATGGCATGCGCGGTCAGGGCAATCACCGGGATATCTGCCACAGCCAGGTCACGCTTCATTTCGTGGATCAAGCCCCATCCATCCAGGATGGGCATGGAAAGATCGGAGATCACAAAGTGAGGGCGCGCCCGGCGGATGAGCTCGAGCGCCTCGCTGCCGTTGCGGGCTGTGTAAAGTACCGCGCCATAAGCATTCAAAATGATCTCCGCCACCATCAAGCTATCTTCTTCGTCATCAACCACAACGATGACCCAGTCAATCAACAGATCGTTCGGGATGTTCATCCTCTACTCCCTTAGCTCGGTTGCAGCAGTGCTTGCGTTTGCAGGGGGAGCGTCACCGTGAAGGTGCTGCCCTGGCCGAGTTCACTTTGGAAAGACACCGTCCCGCCCATCGTCCGCACCAGCTTGTTGACGATGGCTAGCCCAAGGCCTGTGCCGCCATACTGCCGCCGCGAGGTCTGATCCACCTGGCGGAACTCCTCAAAAATCAGGTCGCGGGCGTGGGGCGGGATGCCAATGCCGGTATCGCTAACGATGATACGCCATTGATCGCCACCGTTTTCCAGCGCCAGTTGGACCCGCCCCTGCTCGGTAAACTTGATGGCATTGCTCAGCAAGTTGATGGCAACCTTGGAAATTGCTTCTGGGTCCCCCATCAAGGTTGACGGAAGCTGGGGGTCCAGGCGGGTCTCCAGGGGCAGGTTTTGCTCTCGGCCAACACGCCGACGGCTTTTTCCCACTCAGCCAGCAGGCTCTGCGGCGCAAAGGGCACCTCTGCAAGCTCCATCCGGCCTGACTCAATGCGCGAGAGATCAAGAAAGTTGTTGATTAGCCCCAGCAAGCGGCGGCTATTGCCCTGGATGCGCCGCAGGAAGTCTTCGGCACGCGGGTTGAACTCCGCGCCCCCAATTCGATTGAGCATGATGCTGGTGAACCCTTCAATGGCGTTCATCGGGGTCCGTAGTTCGTGCGACATCGTCGCCAGAAACTCGGACTTCAGGCGCGAGTTCTCTTCCGCAATGCGGCGCGCGGCTTGCAGGTCTTTGATGAGCTTCTCGCGCTCCAGTTCCACCTGC
Organism: Anaerolineae bacterium; assembly: GCA_012031655.1. GTDB lineage: Bacteria > Chloroflexota > Anaerolineae > Aggregatilineales > J027 > JAAUUD01. Next base: position 5,538 of record JAAUUD010000040.1, read on the forward strand.
TTGCGCTCGGTGATATCCAGGCTGGTGCCCAAAAGTTTTTCTGGCTGGCCCTGGGCATCGTGCTCCAGGCGGCCACGTGCAAAGACATACCGCACCTCACCATTAGGGCGCACAAAGCGGATCTCGGTTTCGTAGGGTTCGCCGGTCTGGATGGTGTGCTGAATGAGCGCCTGCAGGGCTTCGCGTTCGTCCGGGTGCACCGCCTGCACGAATATCGCGTAGGTTGGCTCTGTGTCGGGCTCCAGGCCCCAGATGCGGTAGCTTTCCTCTGACCAATACAACGCGTTGGTCTGGACGTTCCATTCCCAGGTGCCAATTGGGCGATGCGCTGCGCTTCTTCCAGGCGGGCTTCGTTCTGGCGCAGTGCTTCTTCGGCTTGTTTGCGGCCTGTAATGTTGACGCTCAGCGACAACATGCGGTCCACGTGGCCGTCTGCATCCACCAGGGGAACATAGGTGGCGTCGTAGTACTGATTTGCAAAGGGCGCTTCAAAATTGACCGTTTCCCCCTGGAAAACCTGATCAAAGAGGGGGCGCGTTATTTCCCAGAGCTCAGGCGGCAAAAAGTCAGTCATAAAGCGGCCTTCAACAGCTTTGCTCAACCCGATTTTTTCGATTTCTGGCCCGTCAGCAAAGAGGACGCGATACTCACGGTCAATCATCGCCACCGCTGACCCCGGCAGGTTCTCGATAATCTTGCGTGTGCGCTCTTCGCTCCGCGCCAGGGCATCCCGAACTGTTTTTCGGCGGTGATGTCGCGGGTGACTGAAGTTGATGCGCCCTTCTCAAAGTCTGGGGTGGAGTCCCACGAGAACCAGCGGTAGTCGCCATTCTTGGCGCGGTAACGGTTCACAAAGCTGATGGCGCTGGCGCCTGCGTTGATCCTGGCGGCTTCGGCCAGTGTGGCCTCGACATCATCGGGATGCACGAAGGCAATAAACGGCTGGGCTTTCAGTTCATCCGCCGTGTAACCCAGCACTTCTTCCCAGCGCGGGTTTAGCTGGATGAAGTACCCTTCGAAACTCGCCGAGCCAATCATGTCGTGCGACTGGTTGAAGATCCGCAAGGCATCCTCTGCCACCAGGTTGAGCTTTGTAATTTCGACGGTACGTTCCGCCACGCGCTCTTCCAGGCTGGCATTCAGTTGCGCCAGCTCGTTTTCGCGCTGCTGCACTGTTTCCGCCAATTCATTGAAGCTATGCGCCATCTGGGTGAATTCATCCCGGCCCTGGATTGGGGCACGGGCCTGGAAGTCGCCCTCGCGGAAGCGATTTGCAGCTCCGCTGAGGTCGCGGATGGGCGTGATGATGGAGCGGTAGTTGGTGTACCCAATGGTCGCGATAAAGAGGACCGAACCCAGCGAAAGCACGCTTAGCAGGGTGGTCTGGATGTTGCTGGCATCGCTGATGACTTCGTTGTTCGTGCTGATATGGCCGTTTTCCCGAGCTTCGGCGTCTGCGAGCAAAGCGAGGATGCTGTCTTCCAGGTCTTCAAAACGCTCTCTGGCGTCCACAAGCTCTGTGGGGCGCGTGCTTTCATCGCCTGGCAGGGCGGTGTAGGCTCTGGCCGTGGCGATCAGCTCTGCGCTGAGCGGATCCAGCGTTACCAGCAGCCGTTGGCGCTCCGGGTGCTCGGCACTCGCCAGCCCTCTGTAGGCCACCAGGGCGCTTTCGTATTCCGTGATGGCTGCCTCTACTTCTGCCAGTTCGCCCTCAGCAGAAGCTTCCTCGCCTGCATCATCGTCTTCGAGCCCCAGGGCTTCGTCCAGCACATATTCGTTAGCCGAGGAAATCATGCGCGCACTGGACAAACGCAGGGTTTGAATCGCGCTCAGGGCCGGCAGGTCGCTTTCGACCTGTTCAGTAAAACGCGCATTGATGGTCCGGCTGGACAAAAAACCAATGGCTACAATCATAACTAGCACCAGCAGGGGAACCCCTGCGGCAAGAATGGTTCGCATCTGGACTGTGAAGTTTCTCATGGTTCCTCTAAACCCCGTTTGCGTGTGTGGTGGAGAACACTATTTGCTGTCCTCGGAATAAGCATTTTTGAGGTCGAAGTATCCGTGGCTAGGGGCTATCAGTGTCTTGACCTGGTGGAGCAACTCGTCGCGGCGGTAAGGTTTGCTCAGGTAAGCATTGACCCCTGCATGGAAGCCTGCGCCGCGTTCCTCTGGAATATCTCCCAATGCACTGAGCATAATAATGGGCAGGGTTTCCTTGGAATACCGCGCCCGAACCCGCCGAACGACTTCCAGACCATCCCGCTGCGGCAGCATTTCGTCGATCAGCAACACATTCGGCAGGTGATCTTCAATTGCGCGGAGCGCTTGTTGCTCATTGATGGCCCAGCGAACCGCAAAGGCGGCCCGTTCCAGGTGCAAAGACAGCACGGTCAAGGTGTCTATATCATCATCAACAATCAGAATGCTAAGCCCAGCCATGTGATGGACTCCCCAACAAGCGCTGAACAAAGCACACCAGGTCAGACATCAGGACTGGCTTTAGCAAGATCAGGTCGGCTTCTTCAACAAGGGTGCTGCGCGCCGCAAGATGGTTCCCCGTAACGACGATGAGCAAAACCCGTTTGGTTGTTTCTGGCTGCCGGAACCGGTGGATCAGTTCTGCCCCGCTGATGTCGGGCATTCCCAGGTCCAGGACCGCCAGATCGGGCAGGAAGGCCGCTAAGTGGCTTTCTACCTGGCTGCCGTCCGCTGCAACGCGCACTTCAAACCCTGCTTTTTTCAGGACTTTTAGCAAAGAGCGCCCGCAGGTAGTCATCATCTTCAACCACCAACAAGGATGCGGGTTGTGGAGTGGCAGGTGGTTGCGCCTCGGCTAGGCCAGATGGGCGGGGGTGATGCGGTTGGGTGACCATTTCGTTATCTCTTTTTTTTCTCCTTACTAATCTATTCTATCCGAAAAAGCCAACGCGCCTAACCGCCGAGCGTCTAGTTTTTGGCTAGTGTTTTGGCCTGGCCGACTGACCTGGACAAGTGGCCAGGTGAGTTGTCTAGCAGAGAAATATCCGACCAGGTAGGCTATCTAACGGGGAAAGCGTCTATGATCAAAGTAAGGAACTACGCAGTGTGGGAGTCAGCGGGGACTTGAGATGTGGCGTCAAACTTCCCCAGGACGCGCTAGTGCTTAGAGTAATATCATGCTACTTCCGTTACTCGATTTCTTCGTCCTGATCTTTGCCGGTCTGGTGCTAGCCATCCTGCTCACGGTGGTCTGGCGCATCAGCCAGGCAATTTTTCGCAATCAGTTCATCGCGCTATCACCCATTGCTTATCAACAGGTTTTTGACGAATTGCCGGACGCCGTGCTGGTGCTGAACCAGGAAGCACGCATCATGAACTTCAATGCGGCTGCCAGCCGCATGTTTGGCCTTCGGTCAACGGATCGCAACAAATGCTGGTTTGTGGGGCTGATGCGCATCTACAAAAAAGACTACACCCTGGAAGATCCGCTGCTCGAACTGACCCTCCACGGGCACACGTGCATCTGCGAACAACGGACCCAGGCGATCTTTCGGCACGGTGTGCGGCGTGGCACGCTGGTTCAACTCCACGAGGTCACCGCGAGCAAACGCCAGGCAGCGGAACTGCTGGAAAGCAACCGCAAGTTGGAAGAAGCCCAGCAGATTGGGCAACTCGGCTATTGGGAACTGGACTGGCACACGCAGATATTGACTGTTTCCAACTACTTCTGGCCATTGTTCGGCATCCAGGCCCAGGACAAGCTGTTTGGGGGCTACTTCAACCAGCTCATCCACCCGGACGACCATGAAAATGTGCAACGGCTTCTGGCGGAACGCCTGGCCCGGCGGGTAGAAAGATACGAAGAAGACTACCGCATTATCCGACCCGATACGGGCGAAACCCGCCACATCTACGCCAGCGCCAAAGTTGCTTATGACGCGGATGGAAACCCGCTCAAAATCTGTGGAATTGCCCAGGACATTACCGAGCGCAAATATGCCGAGCTGCAACTTCAAGAGAAAACAGCAGAACTGGAGCGCTTCTTTACCCTGGCGTTGGACTTGCTGTGCATTGCGACCGTTGAGGGCTACTTTGTGAAAGTGAATGCCGCCTGGGAGTCCATCCTGGGGCATAGCCCAGAAACCTTGCCTGGGCAGCGTTTTCTGGACTTCGTGCACCCGGATGACATCCCAGCGACCTTAGACGCCATGTCGGTTCTCAAGGGCGGCCAACCCATCCTGAGCTTCACCAACCGCTATCGCTGCCCGGATGGAGAATACCGTTTTATTGAGTGGCGCTCTTTTCCTTTTGGAAACCTGATCTATGCTGCCGCGCGGGATATCACCGAGCGTTTGCACATGGAGCAGGCCCTGCGCGAGAGCGAAGCGTGCTACCGCCTGCTGGCGGAGAACATCACAGATTTTGTGACCCTGCACGATTTAGAGGGGCACTTTGTTTATGCCAGCCCATCCTATGAACAGGCCATGGGTTACACGCTGGAGGAATTGCGAAGCCTCGCGCCGCGCGATCTCATTCATCCAGATGATTATGCCGCCTTGCACAAAAATTCGGTGCCAAAGGTGCGGACAGGTGAGACCTTGCCCGTGCTGGAGTATCGCCGCCGCAGAAAGTCTGGCGAGTTCTTCTGGGTCGAAAGCCGGGCAACCCCCATCTTCAACGACACCGGCCAGCCAGTCCAAATTCTGAACACCTCGCACGACATCACCGAGCGCAAGGCCATGGAAGAACAGTTGCGCCAACGAGAGGCGCACACGCGCGCCTTGCTGGAAGCCATCCCGGACTTTGTTTTTCAATTTGACCAAAACGGGTTTTATACTGACTACAAAGGCAGCACCAGAGAACACTATGTGCCACCCGCAGAATTCATTGGCAAACATATCAGTGAAGTGATGCCACCTTCAATTACTACCCCGGCGCTCCATAGGTTCCGCAGTGCCATGAACACAGGTCAAATACAGGAGTTTCAATATGAATTGCACATTCCCGGGTTGGGCCATCAACACTATGAAGCGCGGATTGCGCGTGGTTCGCAGCAGGATATTGTGGTGGTAGTGCGCAATGTGACGGAACGCATCCGTAGCAAACGCTACCTGCAAGCCGTGCTGGATAGCTCGCTCAGTTGCATTATGGCCTTTGCAGCGATCCGCGATAGCGCAGGGCAGATTGAAGATTTTGGTTGGCGCCTGGTCAATCGCTATGCAGAGCAAACGCTGGGCAAAGATCAGGCTGCCCTGGCCAGCAGCACCATGCTGCGCGAAGTTCCTTTCTCCAGGCAGCACGAGCTTTTTCAAGCGTTTGTGCACACTGTGGAAACAGGCCAACCCACCCAGTTACTCTATCAGTACCCACGCGGAAACACGGTGGTCTGGTTTGATACCCGGGCCGTTAAGCTCGAAGATGGCCTGGTTGTCACCTGCCATAACATCACCGAGGAAGTGCAGGTTGCAGAACGTCAGGTGGCGTTGATTCAGCAACTGGAGGCTGCTAATCAGGACTTGAGGTCCTTTGCTTATATCGTTTCGCATGACCTCAAAGCGCCCTTGCGAGGGGTATACTCGCTGGCCGAGTGGCTCCAGTCTGATTATGCAGGCTGCCTGGAGAGCAAGGGCCAGGCGATGCTCAGCTTGCTGCAAGGGCGGGTCAAACGGATGGATCGCCTGATCAATGGCATTCTGGAATACTCGCGCATTGGTCGCGTTCAGGAGCAGATGAAAGAAGTCGATTTGCACCTTGTCGTCCAACAAGTGGTGGACAGCGTGGTTCCTGCCGAGGGCTTCTCGGTGCGGGTTGTCAACCAACTGCCAACCATCACCGGAGATCCGCTACGCTTCCAGCAGCTCTTTCAAAATCTGGTGGCTAATGCAGTTCACCATATGGACAAGCCACACGGGGAAATCACCCTTGCCTATCTCCCCAGCCCGCAGGGGCACGAATTCCGGGTTCAGGACAACGGCCCCGGGATTGAGCCACAGTACTTTGAGCGCATCTTCCAGATCTTCCAGACCCTGAAGCGCCACGATGAACACGAGAGCACAGGGGTCGGCTTAACAATCGTCAAACGTATTGTAGAAAACTACGGCGGCGAGATCTGGGTGGAGTCTACGCCGGGTGAAGGAACAAGCTTCATCTTCAGGTTGCCCAAAACAAAGGGATTATGATAGTGTACAAAGGAACCATTCTGCTCATTGAAGATGATGAGATTGATATCATGGCGGTTCGGCGGGCGCTAACGCGACCTGGACATTGCTAATCCGCTGCAAGTGTGTGTAGATTGGGAAACCGCCTCTGGCTATTTGGCGCAGACCCCGGAGCTACCCACCCTCATCCTTTTGGACCTGAACATGCCGCGCATAAGTGGCCTGGACATCCTGCGCTTCTTAAAGCGCGAGCACCGCCTGCACCACATCCCGGTTGTGATCCTCACGACTTCGGACCAGGTGGAAGATCAGGAGCAAGCCCATAACCTCCGGGCGGCGGGCTACATCGTGAAGCCACTTGCTTATGCGCGGTTTGTGGAAGCCATGCGCGCGATTGAACAGTACTGGAGTGCGGCTGAGCAACGGGGATAAGGTATGCAAGCAATACGCATCCTCTATGTGGAAGATGACGATGTTGACCAGGCTGCTTTTAAGCGCATGGCGCAGCAAAAGTTGCCAGAGATCAACTGCTGGATTGCCCCCAACGTTGCCCAGGCCCAACAATACCTCGCCCAAGAGCGCTTTAACCTGGTGATTGTCGATTATTGGCTGGAGGATGGCACCGCCCTGGATGTGATCAACCAGGTCAAAGATGCCCCAACCATTGTGCTCACCGGAGCGGGTAGTGAAGAAATTGCAGCTAGGGTGTTCCGAGCGGGTGCACAAGACTATCTCATCAAAGATACCCCTGCTAACTACCTAAACACGCTACCCGACCGGATTGAACGCACTTTGCAGCAAGCCATTCAAAGGAATCTTCAGCAGGCTGCTGATCGGGAGCAGCTACAAGTGAACATCCTGCGCGACTTTTACGACAAGATCAACCACGATCTCCGTACACCGCTAGCTGTTCTGCAACTCTCCGCCCGCATTATGGCTCGCGAAGCGGGCGCCCTCCTGGCGATGCAAACCCAGGGTTCTGCTGAAGCACATCACCATCGCCTAGACACCGCCAGTCGGCAGATTGCTGAGAGCATCCAGCGCATTCGGCATATTCTGGATCAGGTAGCCGAGTGTGCACGTCTGGATATGCTGCTCACGCTGGAACTCACCACACAGGACCTTAACACGATTATCGAACCTATCCTGCACCACAGCATCCAGCAAGCAGCAACCCAGCACATTACCTTCCAGGTTTCCCTGGCAAACGAGCCGCTGCTGGCGCGCCTCAATGCTGAAGAAATAGAAGTGTTACTGAAACAGGTTCTGGCGAATGCCGTGTACTATACCCCCCACGGTGGGAAGATTACGCTTTCGACCTATCATGACCAGCGCAAAGTCTATCTGGAGGTCCGTGATACCGGCCAAGGCATCCCGCTACAGCACCTGCCACACGTCTTTGAGCGACAGTACCGCGTGGATAGCGTGCGTAGTTCCGAAACAGGGGGAGCGGGTTTGGGGCTGGCCGTCGTCAAGCGTATTGTTGAACTCCACCAAGGCACGATCCACCTGGAAAGTCAAGTTGACAGGGGCACCACCCTGTCTATCGGCTTTGAGCGAGCAACCCATGATCAAAATCCTTATCATTGAAGATGACCCCATTGACCGGATGGCGCTCGAAAGGGAATTTAGCGACCTCAATTGGCACTACGTCCTGGCGGACTCGCTGGTTGCGGCGCAAGCCTTGCTGGAGGATCAGCATTTTGACCTGATTGTTTCCGATTACATCCTGGGCGATGGCGTGGCCCTGGGGCTTATCCGAAGTCACCAAGTGCCGGTGATTATTGTTACCGGGATGGGCGATGAAGAAATTGCGGTGCAAGCGCTTAAAGCCGGTGCCACAGACTACCTGATCAAGGATACTGAGGGGCAATACCTCAAGTACCTGCCGCGAGCCATTGGCAATGCCCTGTTGCGGGGCAAGCTGGAACGGCAAGAGCACGAGCAACGCATGTTTGCTCAGGCGCTGTTTGATAGTGCGGGTTTTTTGACCAACACACTCGACCTGGATGAAGTTCTGGGCAACATCCTGTGGGCGGTGCAGGGGGTTATCCCCTGTGATACGGGGGCTGTACTTTTGATTGAAGAGGATGTGTGTGCGATCAACTCCAGTTTTGGCTGGGAGGGCACTCCGGACCTTGACATTCTGCACAACCTCCGGTTTTCGGTCAAAGAGATTCCTGAATTACGGCACATCCGAGAGACCAAAGAGGCCTTGCTGATACCCGACCTGGCTAATTCGCGCTATGCGCGTTTTTCCGAGAACATGAAGCTCCCTATTCGGTCGAGTTTGACGGTCGCTATCCATCTGGCGGATGACGTCATTGGGTTGTTGAGCGTGGGGGCCTTTGCCCCCGACCGCTTTACCAATGACCACTGCCAGCGCTTGCAAGCTTTCGCTCATCATGCCGCGATTGCCATCCAGAACGCCAAACTCTATGAAGCGTCGCGCCGCCTGGCCGCTCTGGAAGAACGCCAGCGCCTGGCGCGCGATCTGCACGACTCGGTAACCCAGACCTTGTTCACCGCCAACCTGACGGCACAAACCCTAAAGCGCCTCTGGGAAAAAGACCCTCAACTGGTGACCCATGAGATTGATGACCTGGTGCGGCTGAACCAGGGCGCCCTGGCCGAAATGCGAACCCTGCTGCTGGAGTTGCGGCCCAGCGCCTTGCAGGAAACCGATCTGGCGAAATTGATCGAACAACTCGCTGAAACATTACGGGGGCGTAGCCATATGGAGGTAGAACTGTATACAAGCGGGCGTTGCCCTTTGCCCGCCCATGTTCACCTGGCTTTTTTTCGGATCGCCCAGGAAGCTTTAAACAATGTCGCCAAGCATGCAGATGCGAAACAGGTGAGTATCGAACTCCTGCGACGGCTTGATCAGGTGAGCTTGCGCATCATGGATGACGGCATTGGCTTTGATCTGGAAGCTGTTTCTGGGGGCACTTTGGGTTACAGATCATGCGGGAGCGTGCACGGGAGGCTGGGCTAGAGCTCCAGCTTGATAGTGCCATCAGTGACGGTACGCGCCTTAGTTTAACCTGGAACAGCCAATGACAGACAAAATTCGTATTCTGGTCGTTGATGATCATCAAATGTTGCGTCATGGATTAGCAGGCTTGCTCAGCAGCTTTGAAGACCTGGAGATGATTGGCGAATGCAAATCCGGGCAAGAAGCCATCCGCCTGGCCTCTACACTGCAACCGGATGTCATCCTGATGGATTTGATGATGCCGGATATGAGTGGCGTAGAGGCCACCCGCCGCATTCTGGAGATCAACCCCCGCACGCGTATCATCGCCCTCACCAGTTCGGATGAAAAAGCCGTTGTTTCTGCCGCCCTCCAGGCGGGCATGACCGGCTATTTGCTCAAAAACGTTTCGGATACCTTCTTGGCCCAGGCAATTCGCTCTGTCTACCACGGCAAGCGCACACTCTCCCCGGAAATTACAGAAGCCCTCATCGAAAGTGCGCTGGACACCTCACCAGTGGTGCACCCCCTGAGCGAACGCGAACGCGAAGTCTTGCGGTTAATGGTGCGGGGACAGAACAACAATGAAATCGCCGAGATCCTCGCCATTAGTCACTCAACCGTCAAGTTCCATGTGAGTGGCATCCTCAGCAAAATGGGCGTCAAGAACCGGGTCGAGGCAGTCAAGTTAGCCATCGAAAAGGGCTGGTAAATTAGCCTGGCTCTCTGCCAGAACCGCAGACGGCCTAGATGGTCACCCTGAGGGCGCGTGACCGTAAATTCATCTGCAATGGCCCCATTCAAGAGGTCTTCGTCGTCTGTTTCCCCGGCAGTCAGGCTTTTGTGAAGCAGGGCTGCCCTATTGATGGGCGACATTGTGGGGCCTTTCTGCCCTCAAGCCATCACAAAAAGCCAACACACCTGTGCCAGATCATTTGGTCAGAACTGACAACAAGCGATCCAGAAGTTGCGGCCCTACCCTGCGGCCCTACCGCAAAGGTTCGGCGCTCCCGTTGAGGTGCGCGTGCGGCACCAGGGAATGGGGTTTTTCCAGGCCGTGGGCTTCCATCAACGCGGCATCCACCATGATCTGCGCTGGCTCGCCATCCGCGATGATGCAACCGCCATCCATCAGGATGAGCCGGTTGCACACCTCCAGGATCAACTCCAGATCATGCGAGGCGATCAGCAGGGTGTGGTCAGCCTGCTGCAAGCGGATCAGGCGGCGGCGGGCGCGCATATCCAGGTTGGCGTCTGGTTCATCATAGAGCACCAGGCGCGGGTGCATGGTGAGGATGCTGGCGATGGCCACCATGCGCTTCTCCCCGCCAGAAAGGTGATGCGGCACGCGGTCCAGCAGCGCTTCGGTCCCGGTCAGGTGCAGGGCCGCCGCCACCCGCGCTTCCACTTCCGCCGGATCGCAGCCCATGTTAACAGGCCCAAAGGCCAGGTCTTCGCGCACTGTGGGAGAAAAAAGCTGGTCGTCCGCGTTCTGGAAGATGAGGCCGATGGCCGGGTTGAAGTGCCCCGTCTGGATGGGCTGGCCAAAGACCTGCACCGTGCCCTGGTCCGGCTTCAGCACCCCGCAGAGCGCCAGGAACAACGAGGACTTCCCAGCGCCGTTTGGCCCTATGATGCCCACCCGTTGCCCCTCTGGCACCGCCAGCGTCAGGCCATTGAGGGCGGGCGGGCGACCCGGATAAGCAAAGTGCAGCGGCGTGGTTTCCAGGGCGAGCAGGGCAGTGCTAGCGGTCATGGGGGGGTCTCCTTGCGGCTATACCCGCGTAGGCGCATGGCGTGGTAGACCCGTTCGGCTTGTGCGTAGCTACGCAGCAGCAAGCTGCCGATCAGCCCGGCCCACTGGCCAGCACTGCGGCGGTTGAAGCGGCGGGGCGCAAAACCGCGCAGGCGCATGGCGCGTTGCATGCGGGCCAGGGTCTCGCCAAACTCGAACAGGTAGCGCACCGTGAGCATCAACATATCCACCAGCAGGCTGGGCAAGCCCAGAGCGCGCAGGGTGGTCACATTGGTGAGGAAGGTGGAGGTGCCAAAGAGGACCACCGTCACGGTGAGGATGGCGGTAAAGCGGCTGACCACCAGCAGCATATAGGCCAGCCCTTCTTCGCGCAGGGCCAGCGGCCCCAGGCGCCATAGCACCGTCTGGCCAGAGAAAAAAGGCAAAATAACCACCAGCGCCAGCACAAAGAGGCCCGGATAGCGCAGGCGGCGCAACAGATAGCGCAGCGGGAGCCGCGCAGCCAGGTACAGCGCACCAGTGAGCAGCAACATCAGGGGCACCCAGGCCAGGTTCTGCACCAGCGAAAACGCGATGATCAGCAAAAAAAGCACAATGAACTTGGCACGGGGGTTCCAGCGATGAATGAGGGAATCGCGATAGGCGTATTCGTCAAGCCGCAGGTGCATGGGCCTCGACCATCTCCGGCTGCACCTGCAAAAGAAGCGGATCACCAGCGCGGTACGCAACGCCCTTCGATGATCATCAC
>JAAUUD010000041.1 GCA_012031655.1 Anaerolineae bacterium
CGGCATCCAACAGCGCATCCGCAGCCGGGCCACGACGCTCAACCAGCGAAAGCGCGCGGGCCAGGGTGCGGCGGTCGCCAGTGCGGAGGCGTTCCAGGTCAATCGGCGGATTCATGGTTGGGGGCGTCCGTGCCCTGGATGGTGGTTCGAATGAAGGTAATGATGTCTTCTGTGGAGGTGCCTGGCCCGAACACGGCTGCCACGCCCAGGTTGCGTAGCAGGGCAGCGTCTTCATCCGGGATGATGCCGCCCACCAGCAGCGGGACCTCCTCAAGGCCCTGGGTGCGGAGGTGCTCCAGCACGCGCGGCACCAGTGTGAGGTGCGCCCCAGAGAGGATCGACAGGCCAATGACCTGCACATCTTCTTGCAGCGCGGCTTCGGCGATCATCTCTGGGGTCTGGCGCAGCCCGGTGTAGATGACCTCCATCCCGGCATCACGCAAGGCCCGCGCAATGACTTTTGCGCCACGGTCGTGTCCGTCCAACCCTGGTTTTGCAATGAGTACCCGAATCGCCATGCGTGGCCCTCGCTTTCTGTTGATGCGCCCCGTGGGCGCGCCTTCCCCCCTCATTGTAGCGCAGATGGGGCGTCACAGACTTCTAAACTGGGGTTTAATTGATTCTTAGCTTGATGTGCTCTACTTAAGGGGTGAGGTCGCAACCCAGGATGTTGGCTGCCGCACAGAAAAACTCTCATGAATGAGGTTCGTCCCGTCAACACTTCCCACGCGCTGTTGCATGCCGTCCTTGAGAGCGTGCCGATCATCATTTTTGCGATTGATCGGGATGGTCGCCTGTTGCTGCTGGAGGGGCGCGGTCTGGCGGAGCTTAACATTGACCCCCTGCATTACCTGGGCCAGCACGCTACCGTCTGGCTGAGCGGCATGCCAGACGCCCTGCACTACCTGACCCACGCCCTACGTGGCGAACCCGCCACCTTTGCAACGCTCATCCAGGGCAAGCCCTACGAAATGCGCTTTACGCCCATTCGGGACCAGGCCACCGGCGCATTTATGCAGATTGGCGGCGTAGCCACCAGCATCGCCAAGCTCAAAATCGCGGAAGAAACCCTGCGCCTGCGCGATAAAGCCATCGAAGCCAGCGACTATGGCATCACCATTGCCGACACGCGCAAGCCAGACATGCCGCTGATCTACATTAACCACGGCTTCGAGGTGATCACGGGCTATAGCGCCACCGAGGCGCTCGGCCAGAACTGCCGTTTTTGCAGGGCGAGGACCGGGACCAGCCCGAACTGGATTGCGTGCGAGAGGCCCTGCGGGAAGGCACAGAATGCACGGTGGTCCTGCGTAACTATCGCAAAGACGGCACGCTGTTCTACAACGAGCTGCATGTCTCGCCCATTGTGGGGGATGGCGGCGAGATCACGCATTTCGTGGGCCTGCAACGTGATGTGACTCACCTCAAAGAAACGGAAAACCGCATCAAAGCGCAAAACGAGGCCCTGCGCCTTTCCAATGAACAACTGGCCCTGGCCCGACGCAAGGCAGAAGATGCGACCCGCCTCAAAAGCGAGTTCCTGGCGACCATGTCGCACGAGCTTCGCACGCCACTCAACGCGATCATCGGCTATACTGAAATATTGCTGGCGGGCATGGCGGGCGAAATGAACACCGAGCAGCGCGATTATCAGGAGCGCATCCTGGTCAATGCGGAGAACCTGCTGCAACTCATCAACAATCTGCTGGACCTCTCCAAAATTGAGGCCGGGCGCATGGATATTGTGCCCAAGCCTTTTCTGGTGCGCGATTGGCTCCAGGAGATTGTGCGCCAGACGCAAAGCCTGGCGCACGAAAAGCCGTGGACTTTCAGCACAGCATCGACCAGCGCCTGCCCATGACGCTGATTGGCGACCCGGCCCGGCTGCGCCAGATTGCTATCAATTTACTCTCCAACGCGTTTAAGTTCACTGACCAGGGGTTTGTGCAGATTGAGGTGCGCCAGCATAATAAGAACGTCTGGAAGTTGATCGTGAGCGACAGCGGGATTGGCATTCCTTCCCACATGCAAGAAACCATTTTTGACGAGTTTCGCCAGGCGGATAGCACCTCTCAGCGGGAGCATGGCGGGACCGGCTTGGGGCTGGCCATCGTGCGCAAGCTCTCCATGATGATGGGCGGCAATGTGCGCGTGAACAGCAAGGTGGGCCAGGGGAGCGTCTTTACCGTCTTTTTGCCGCTCACAACCGAGGTGGAGGACGCATCATGATCTCACCCAATCCCCAGGAATGGATTGTACTCATCGTTGATGATGAGCCGGATAACCTGCGCGTGGCTCAGCGGGTGTTGCTGCACCAGGGCAGCACGGTCTATGCGGCAGAAAACGGCCAGGAAGGGCTGGCGGTGGTGGCCCAGGTGCGGCCTAACTTCATTTTGCTGGACCTTTCGATGCCCAAGATGGACGGGTGGGAGATGTTCCGGCGCTTGCGGGCCGAACCCAGCACCGCCGATATCCCCGTCATTGCACTGACTGCACACGCCATGGAGGATGACCGCCAACGCGCCACCGAAGCTGGTTTCGATGGCTACATCACCAAACCCTTTCGGCTGGTGAGCTTTCTAGAAGACATTCGAGCGGCGCTCCAGCCCTTTATCACCCCCTAGACCTGACGAGGCAATTGGCATGGAAAGTAGCACTTGGCAAGTGCTGGTTGTGGAAGATGAATTTGATGACAGCCAGGTGATCTCCAAGATCCTGCGTCACCATGGGGTGGAAGTGCGTGTGGCCGGGGATGGGCACGAATGCCTGGAAGTCCTGAAGACCTACCGCCCCACGATGGTGATCATGGACCTGGCTCTGCCGGGCATGGATGGGTGGGAGACGCTCAAAGCCATGCGTCAGAATCCGGCCACTGCTGATATCCCCGTGATCGCCGTGACGGCCTACCATTCTTCCAGTGTGCAGGAAGACACCGAAAAAGCCGGGTTTAACGGCTATATGCCCAAACCGGCCAACCCAAGCCACCTGCTAGACCATCTGCGCGGCATCCTGAACGCCTAACGCGTGGGTTTTGTTCAGGCCTTTTAACCAGAATCAGACCTTCCCGACAACATGTGGGCCGCTCAAATGTGTTAAAATGCACGTGGGGGCCGCTCTGGTTGGCGTTATCCCCAGCCTTAACATCGATGCAACTCGGCATGGCAGGGCCGCCGAGCGCGAATCCGGCTCAGCAAAAAGGGCGTGATTTATGTCTGTTGCTTCATCGACTCCCGGACAACAGTTGAGGCAGCCTCCGCCAGCAAACGGGCAGGGTTGCGGGTGCAGCATGGCTGGTTGCTGGTGGCGTTAAGCCTGGTGGCGCTGCTGGGGGCGGCGGTGGGCCAGGGCCTTTACTTGCAAAATGCTTTGCGCTGGCTGGAACAGCCCTTTGTGGGCGCGGCCTTTACCCCCGATCTGAGTGTGGAAGATGTTCACTCGTTTTCAGATGATGAATGGGCCCTGCATGCAGCCGGTGTTCTGCCTGGGGACCGCGTGGTTGGCGCTGTGGCGCTGAATGGCCAGCGCGAGGCCCTGGGCGACCTGGCCAACGAATGGGCCGAAGAGGACCGCCTGGCTAACCTCTATGCTGTTCTGGAGGATGCCGAGCTGGGCGACCAACTGACCTTGATTGTGCTCCCGGCTGAGGCCGATTCTGCCCTGCCAAGCTGCGAAGCCGGGATGCAGGACCGCGTGCAGAGTGGCGCGCGTTGCGTGGAACTGACCCTGCAAGAGGTGCCGCCGCTGGATTTTGCGCTGCACTTTGGGTTGGGCTATCTGGCGGCGCTGGGCGTGCTGGTGCTGGGCGGCTTTGTGATGTGGCGCCGCCGCGAATCTCAGGCGGCGCAGTTTTTTGGGCTGGGCAGCTCGGCCTTGAGCCTGCTCATCAGTGGGCGGTTGGACATGATGACCCGCTACGACCTGTTGCCGGTTTGGGTGGGCGCGGCCATTGTGTTTAGCGCGGCAATCTTTAGCCTGGCGCTGATGTTCCCCTATGACCTGGGCGTGGTGCGGCGCGTGCCGAACCTGCGCTATGCGCCCCTGGTGGTGGGGGCTTTGCTGCTGGGCATTGCGCTGTGGCTGGTGGATGCACGCTTTACCCTGACTTTGCTGGGGTTGCCGCTGGTCGCCCTGGCGGTGATTACACTGGTGGCGGTGATGCTGTGGCGGCGTCAGTATTCCAGCTCGCCCATTGTGCGGGAGCAGGTCTCGCTGGCGGCGCTGGGCACCACGGTTGGCTTTGCCTTGTTGCTCATCTGGTTGGGGGTGGCGGTGCTCAGCGGGGGGCAGTTTATCAACGAGCTTACCCCGGTGGTGCAGGTGACGCCGATCCTGTTTAGCCTGAGCCTGGCCTACGCCATCTTGCAGTATCGCCTGATGGAAACCGATCGCATCATCCCCGAATTTGTGGTGTATAACATCCTGGGTGCGCTGCTGATTGGCGGCTACTTTTTGTTTAGCGTGGGCCTGAGCGCCCTGGCTATCGAAGGGCTGGAGACCACCAACCCCATCCTGATTGCGTTGACGGTGGGCGCGGTGGTGTTGCTGTTTGCCCCGGCGCGCACGGCTCTGCGGGCGGCGGTGGATCGGGCGATGTTCCGGCAACGGCGCGACTATCAGCAACGCCGTGAGGACTTCACCCGCCGCGTGAGCGATGCGGTGTCTCTGGAGGAGATTTTTGCGGCGGTGGTGGATGAGCTGAACGAAACCGTTGTGCCGAAGGAAGTCTTCCTGTTTGCTTATGATAACCGTGTGGGGGCCTATGCACCGCTGCCAGACCCCAAGGCACGCAAAGTCCGCACAGACATCACCTTTCGGCCTGATGGCGGCCTGGCCAAGTTCCTGGTGCAAGAGCAACCCACGCTCTACCTGGAGCCAGGCCAGCCTTTGCCAATCGCGGTGGTGCGCGACCGCTCTCAGCTGGCCGTGCTGAACACGCCCTTGCTGCTGCGCTTGCAGGGCCGCAAGCGGATGAACGGCATTCTGTGCGTGGGAGCGCGCCGCAGCGGCGAAGCCTACACCTACGAGGACCTGCGCTACATCGAAAGTGTGGCCGGGCAGGTGGCGGTGGCGGTGGAGCGCGCACAGTTTGTGGACGACCTGGAACACCGCGTTCGGATTCAGGATGTGCTTTCTCAGGTTTCTAATGCGCTGAACTTCGCTATCGACTTCGACACGTTGCTGGAGCTGATCTTCACGCAGACCACGCGCATCATTGATGCCGACCACTTCTACATCGTGCTGCGCGACTCCATCACCAACGAGCTGTACTACTCGTTCTACAGCGTGGGGGATGACCGCCTGTATAGCATCGAGGGCACGCGCTGGCAGATGGGGCGCGACCTCATCAGCGAAGTGGCCCGCAACCAGAATGCCATGCTGGTCGATCATTTTCGCATGAGCAAGCCCGGCGCGACCCCGCAGCACGCTCAACATGCCAGACCTTTACGCCTTGGATGGGCGTTCCGCTTTCCACCGACACCGCAGAACGTGGTGTGCTGGGTGTGATGGCGCTCGGTTCTTCGGACCCCAGCGTTAAATTTACCAGCGAGCAACTGAGCCTGTTCCGCGACATCGCCAACATTGCTGCCAGCGCCATCGACAAAACCCAGCTTTTCAAGAAAACTGAACTCCGTGCCGAGCAGTTGCGCGCGCTGAATGAGATTTCTAGCCGCCTGGCCTCCGAATTGGAAGACGTAGACCGCCTGCTGGAGATCATTACGGATAACGCGGTGTCCATTCTGGGGTGCGAAGCCGGGAGTCTGTTGCTGGTTGATGAAATAAGCAACGACCTGGTCTTTCGCGTGGTGACGGGGGGCGGTGGGCAAGAGCTGCTGGGCACGCGCATCCCGCTCAATTCGCCCAGTTTGGTGGCAGAGGCCATCAAGCGCATTGCGCCGGTGATCGTCAACGACCCCGCGCAGGATACGCGCTGGCATGGCGAAGTGGTGGAAAACCCGGCTGCCACCAACGAGCCCAAGCGCTTTGTCTCGCGGGCCATCCTGACGGTGCCGCTGGTGGCGCAGGGAACCGCCATTGGCGCCCTGCAAATGATCAACAAGCGCGACGGCAGCGTTTTCTCTGACGAAGACGCGACCCTGGCCAACACGTTTGCCGGGCAGGCCGCCATCGCCATCCAGAATGCACGCTTGTTCGAAACGCAGGACAAGCAATTGCTGGAACGTGTAGAAGAGCTGGAAAGCATGGCGGCGGTGGACCAATCGCTGAACGAAACGCTCAACCTCAACAAACTGATCGACGTGATCATGGGGTGGGTCATGCGCCAGACGCGGGTCAAGCATGGCGCGTTCTTTTTGTTGACGCCAGAGCGCGACCAACTCCGCTTGATGGCCTCCTATGGCTACCCGGCGGAGGGCAGTTTGTTCAGCCCGCCGGAGCCTGGCAAGGAAAAACTGCTGCCGCGTGAAACAGGCATCCTGGGGCGCACCATCAGCGCCGGGTCACCCTCCATGATGACCGACCCGGTGAGTGACCCGCACTACGAAGAAAGCTTGCCGGACGTGGTGGCACAAATTACGGTGCCGCTGGTCATCGGCTCCGAGTCGATTGGGGCGTTGCTCATTGAAACGCCGGAAGAAGGCAAGCTGGGCCTGATGGAAATGAGCTTGGTCGCTCGGCTGACGGACCGCGCCAGCGCTGCGGTGGCCAACGCTTTGCTCTTCGAGCAATTAGAGGAGCAGCAAAAGCGTATTTCGGATACGGTGAGTTCCATCGCGCACGACCTGGGCAATGCCATTACGCCCACCAAAGGCTATGCCGACATCCTGATGCGCGGGATGGCTGGGGAACTCTCGCCGCAGCAGGCCCAGTTCCTCAAGACCATCAAGCGCAACATCGAGCACGCCGAAATCCTGGCGCGTGACCTCAAAGATGCGGAATCGCAGCAGATCAGCATTCGTTTTGATGAAATTGTCTTCCGTCAGGTGCTCGACAACAGCATGGAACTGCTGGAACGCAACTTTGAGGACCGCGAACAGCGGGTCGAAATCCAGGTGCCGGCGGACCTCTCCACGGTCTGGGCGGACCCAGACCGCATGCAGCAGGTCATGGTGAACTTGCTCACCAACGCCAATAAATATACACCGGACGAGGGGCAAATCATTGTCCATGCGGAAGAAGCCGAAAATATCTGGGACCCCCACGGTGCGCGGCGGGTGCTGCATGTCTACGTGCAGGATAACGGCTTTGGCATCAGCGAGGCAGACCAGAAGCGCATCTTCCAGAAGTACTTCCGCTCCACCAACCAGGCCGCCACCAGCCAAAAAGGCACGGGGCTGGGCCTTTCGCTGGCGCGCCGTCTGGTAGAATTGCAGGGCGGCACCATCTGGTTTGAAAGCGAACTGGGCCAGGGGACGACCTTCCATTTTACGGTGCCATTGGCCTCCGAAGTGCTGCGCGAACGCGTTTAGGCGGGCGCTCGCAGCCACCCCGCACAAAAAAACGGAGCGGCCCCTCCAGTTTGGGGGACCGCTCCGCTTGCTTTTGGGCCAGGCCGTGTCTAGTTCAGGTGCGGCTCGATCTTGTTCACCAGGTCGCCCTTGGGTTTGTAGCCCACGATGCGCGCCACCGGCTCGCCACCCTTAAAGAGCAGCAAGGTGGGGATGCTCATGATGCCATACTGCATCATGATCTCCGGGTGGGCGTCGGCATCTAGCTTGCCAACTTTCAGGCGGCCTGCGTAGTCGTTGGAGAGTTCCTCCACCAATGGCGCGATCATCTTACACGGGCCGCACCATTCCGCCCAGAAATCGATCAGAACCGGCTCGCTTGCGTCCAGCACTTCGGCCTGGAAGTTTGCGGTTGTTACCTCGATGCTCTTACCAGCCACCTTCGATTACTCCTTCTCTTGATTTGCCTTGCACGTCCTGCCTTGCGATAGTTATGATTGTATCCACAAGCCGGCACATACACCGCAATCGTTGAGGTTGATGTATAGGATGGACGCACATCACTTGCCAGAACTTACCGAACGCCAGCTCACGATCCTGGCGGCGCTCATCCGCGCCTATATCCAAACGCCAGAGCCGATTAGCTCTAAGCAAATCTCGGATGCAGACGATATTGGCGTGAGCAGCGCCACCATCCGTAACGAAATGGCCGTGCTGGAACAACTGGGGATGATCCGCGCACCGCACACCTCAGCAGGACGGGTGCCCACCGAGGCCGGTTACCGCTATTTTGTGGAGCACCTGCTGCAAGAACAGGAACTCAGCCGCCAGGAGCAACGCGCTATTCGGGCGGAGTTCACCCAGGTGGCCCAGGATGTGCATAAATGGGTGCGTACCGCCGCAACCGTGCTGGCTCATCGCACTCAGGCCGCCGCGCTGGTGACGGAACCGCGTGTGCGGGCGGCGCGCTTCAAGCATTTGCAGCTCATCAACACGCAAGGGCGGTTGGTCCTGATGATCCTGGTGCTGGAGGGTGGTGAGCTATTGCAACACCTGCTGACCCTGGCCGAAACCGTGGACCAGGAGCGGCTCACGCAGATTTCCCTGCTGATCAACGCCAGCTACGGCGGCGAAACTGCCGAAGGCATCCGCCAGAAGGCACGCACCGTGGGCGATACGCTGACCCATGAAGTGCTGGACCTGGTGGCGGAAATGCTGGCCGAGCGCCGGAAGCCGTGAGTACGCCATTTATACCTCGGGCTTCAGCGACATCCTGAACCAGTTTGAGGGGAGCGCCGGGGTGCAACAGGCCCTCCGTGCCCTGGAGGGCCACAGCACCCTCTCCAGCGTGATCGAAGAAACGCTGGAAGGTCACGCGGCGGGGGAGGTGCGGGTGGTGGTGGGCGGCGACGGTCGCTATAACGACCTGAACCAGCTTAGCGTGGTGATTGGGCGCTATGGTACGGCGCAACGGATGGGCGCCATCACCGTGCTGGGCCCAACCCGCATGCGCTATGGGCAGGCCATCAGCACGGTGCGCTATGTGGCAACGCTGCTAAGCGGCTGGCTCAAGGATGCCTATGGCAACGGAAGCCCCCCTTCATCGCATTAATGCAGGCGGCATCAGGGTTGGCACGCCTGCGCCAGCCGTGCCGCCTCCCAGGCGATCATCGATTGCTTGCGCACCCGGCCCCAGCGGTAGCCCGCAAAGGCGCCGCTGCTGCGGATCACGCGGTGGCAGGGGATGAGGTAGGCGATGCGGTTGTGGCCCACTGCGTTCCCAACTGCGCGGGCCGCCCTGGGCATCCCCAAGGCCCCGGCCACTTGCTGATAGGTCGCCAGGCGCCCCGCCGGGATGTTCAGCAGGGCCTCCCACACGCGCACCTGAAAGTTGGTGCCGCGCAGGTGCACGTTGAGCAAACTGTTCCTGCTGGGGTCAAAAATCTGCTCCACCAGTGGGCGGGTGTGTGCTTCGGCATGGATGACCTGCGCTGCGGGCCATTCTGCCTGCCAGTTGGCCAGCACGGTTTCGCGCGGGTCGGGGTCAATAAAGCGCAGGTCGGTGATGCCGTGCGGGCTGGTGGCGATGAAAGCCAGGCCAAAGGGCGTCTCATGAAAGCCATGGCGCAGGGTTAGGCCCGCGCCACCGCGCTTGATCTCGCCGGGGGTCATGGCGTGGACGTTGATCATCAGGTCGTGCAGGCGGCCCCCGCCCGAAAGCCCAACGGCATAGGCGGTTTCCAGCGTGCTTTCGTCTGATAGCAACAGTTGCCGGGCATGTTCTGCGGTGGCAAACTGCAAAAAGCGCTTGGGGCTGATGCCCACCCACTGCTTGAACAGCCGTTGAAGGTGAAATTCGCTCAGGCCGACCTGCGCGCCAAGGGTGGCCAGGCTCGGTTGTTCCTGGAAGTGCTTGTCCAGGTATTCAATGATCGCTGCAACGCGCGCATAATCCGTCTGGTTGATCATCGGGCCTCCGGTGGGGCTGGCTGGGCTGGATAATTTCAGGATACCCTGCCTGGCCCTGTGCCTCAATCCGATTCTTGCGCGCTGGAGTTCTTGCGCATTCTTGACCATTTTCTAATACGATTCTATGACGCTCACGCTACACTAGCCAACAGTTCAAAAGGCTAAGAGAGGGGTTTATGGTGGACGAAACCAGAACCGAGGCACAGCAAGATCAAGAAGCCAAGCCAGCGCACGCCGAAGCTAGCGCGGGCCAGGCCTCCCCAGAGGCCGAGGTCACCAGCGCGGCGACGGGCGGCGAAGACGAGCTGAGCCGCACCGTGCAACTGTTGGAGGAATTTAAAGAAGCCCTCCAGCGGGAGCGGGCAGACTTCCAGAACTTTCGTCGGCGTGTGGAAAAAGAGCGTGAAGCGTTGCGTCCCCAGATGGCCGCCGAAATTCTGAAGCGCTTTTTGCCCGTGATCGACGACTTCCAGCGCGGCATTGATATGATCCCCTCGGACCAGAAATCACAGGACTGGGTGATAGGCATCATCCAGATTCATCGCAAGTTTCTCAATTTGTTGGAGGCCGAGGGCGTCCAGCAGATTGACCCACTGGGCGAACACTTCGACCCGAATTTTCACGAAGCCATCGGCGCGGACGACCCCAGCGAGGAATTCGCCAGTGGGCAGATTACCGCTGTGTTGCAGAAGGGCTACCTCCAGGGCGAGCGTGTCCTGCGCCCGGCGATGGTGCGTGTGGCGAGTTAGTCAACGAAGAAACGCAAGAGGAGAACAGATCCCATGGCAAAAATCATCGGTATTGACCTGGGGACGACCAACAGCGTGGCGGCGGTGATGGAAGGCGGCGAGCCGACCGTCATCCCAAACGCAGAAGGCGCCCGCACCACTCCTTCCGTTGTGGCCATCAACAAGAATGGCGAACGGCTGGTGGGGCAGGTGGCGCGCCGTCAGGCGGTCATGAACCCAGAGAACACCATTTTCTCGATCAAGCGCTTTATGGGGCGCAAATTTAAGGATAAGGAAGTGCAGGAGGCGCTGAAGCACGTCCCCTATAAGGTGACTGAAGCGCCCAATGGCGACATCCGCGTTGAGATGGGTGGCGAGACCTACAGCCCGCCGGAAGTCTCTGCGATGATCCTGCAAAAGCTCAAGGCAGACGCAGAAGCCTACCTGAACGACGGGGTAGACCGCGCTGTGATTACCGTTCCGGCCTACTTCAACGACGCGCAACGCCAGGCCACCAAAGACGCCGGGCGCATCGCGGCCCTGGACGTGCAGCGCATCATCAACGAGCCAACCGCCTCTAGCCTGGCTTATGGCCTGGGCAGCAGCAAGGACGAAACCATCGCGGTTTATGACCTGGGCGGTGGGACCTTCGACATCTCGATTCTGGATGTGGGCGATGGCGTCTTTGAAGTGCGCGCCACCAACGGCGACACCTACCTGGGCGGCGATGACTTTGACGAGCGTATCATTAGCTGGCTGGCCAACGAGTTCCGTAAGGAACAGGGTATTGACCTGCGGAATGACCGCCAGGCGCTACAGCGCCTGAAGGAAGCCGCTGAAAACGCCAAAAAGGAGCTTTCGAGCGCGCCTTCCAGCGAGATCAACCTGCCGTTCATCACGGCGGATGCCAGCGGCCCCAAGCACCTGAACATGAACCTGAGCCGCTCTAAGCTAGAGGAACTGACCCACGACCTGGTCGAGCGCACGATGAAGCCGCTGGAGGCT
This sequence comes from Anaerolineae bacterium, assembly GCA_012031655.1. Classification (GTDB taxonomy): domain Bacteria; phylum Chloroflexota; class Anaerolineae; order Aggregatilineales; family J027; genus JAAUUD01. The sequence continues at coordinate 11,609 of JAAUUD010000041.1, forward strand.
GCGCTCAAGGATGCGGGCCTCAAGAAGAGCGACATCAACGAGGTGGTGCTGGTCGGCGGGATGACCCGAATGCCCGCCATTCAGGAGGCCGTCTCTAAGTTCTTTGGCAAAGAGGCCAACAAGTCCGTGAACCCGGATGAAGTGGTGGCCATCGGTGCCGCCATTCAGGCGGGCGTGTTGGGTGGCGAGGTGCGCGACGTGCTCTTGCTGGACGTCACGCCGCTGACCCTGAGCATCGAAACGCTGGGGGGTGTGGCCACCCCGCTCATCGAGCGCAACACCACCATCCCGGCCCGCAAGAGCCAGATTTTCAGCACGGCGGCGGATAACCAGACCCAGGTGGAAATCCATGTGTTGCAGGGCGAGCGCCCCATGGCGGCGGATAACCGCACGCTGGGCAAGTTCATCCTGGATGGCATCCCGCCCGCGCCGCGCGCGTCCCGCAGATCGAAGTGACCTTCGACATTGACGCCAACGGCATCCTGAACGTGAGCGCAATGGACAAGGCCACCCGCCGCGAGCAGAAGATCACCATTACAGCCAGCAGCGGCCTCTCGGAAGACGAGATCAAGCGCATGGTGCGCGATGCAGAGTCTCACGCGGACGAAGACCGCCAGCGCCGCGCCCAGATCGAAGCCCGCAACCGCGCCGAGACGACCATCTTCACGGCAGAAAAGAGCCTGCGCGACTTTGGTGAGCAGATTAGCGCTGAGCTGCGGGGCGACATCGAAAACCGGATCGAAGACCTGCGCCGCGCCCTGGAGCGCAACGCCGATGCGGAAGAGCTGCGCACCCTGACCGATGCGCTGGGCAGCGCCATCCAGCAGATGGGCGCTTCGATGTACGAGCAGCCCGGGGCTGCGGGGAACGATGGCTACAACGACCCGCGCCGCGAGGGCGAAGAGGACGTCATCGAAGGCGAATTCAGCGAATAGCCGCGCCCCTGAACAGGGCTGGGCCCAGGGCCCGGCCTCTGTGTTTTGCCACAACCGGAAACCGGGGGAGCCACCTGTGCCCCGGTTTTATTTTTGAGAGTACCACGATGCCAAGAGACTACTACGACATCCTGGGCCTGGACCGCAGCGCAGACGAAACAGCCATCAAGAAGGCCTTCCGCAAGCTGGCGCAACGCTATCATCCAGATGTGAGCAGCGAGCCAGATGCCGAAGATCGCTTTAAGGAAATTAACGAAGCCTATCAGGTGTTGGTGGACCCACAAAAGCGCCAGATGTATGACCGCTTTGGCCATGCGGGGGTGAACATGGGCGCCGGGGCGGGGGGCTTTAGCGGCGGCATCCCAGACCTGGAAGACCTGATGGAAGACCTCCTGGGCGGCATCTTTGGTGGGCGTGGGCGCGGCAGTTCGCGGCGGCGGCCCCGGCGCGGGCGCGACCTGCGCTACGACCTGCGCCTGACGCTGGAGCAGAGCATCTTTGGGGATGAAATTGACATCGAGCTTACGCGCTGGGTGGCTTGTGAGGTGTGCGAGGGCTCCGGCGCCAAGGTAGGCACCTCGCCGCGCACCTGCCCCACCTGCCGGGGCAGTGGCCAGGTGCAGCAGGAGCGCCCCGGCTTCCTGGTGGGCATGATCACCGTGACCGATTGCCCCACCTGCCAGGGCAAAGGCTCGATCATCGACACCCCCTGCGATAACTGCACCGGGCGCGGCAAGGTCCGCCAGCCACGCACCCTGAGCGTCAATGTGCCGCCGGGCGTGGACGAAGGCACCCAGATTCGGCTGAGCGGGGAGGGCGAACCCGGCGAACTCGGCGGCCCGCCCGGCAACCTGTATGTGGTGCTTTCAGTGGAGGAGCATCCGGTGTTCAAGCGGCATGGGCACGACTTGCTGGTGAATGTGCCGGTGAACATCGCGCAGGCGGTATTGGGCACGAGCGTCAGTGTTCCCGTGCTGGACCCCGAAACGCGCAGCAAGCGCCAGCAAGAAGTGAAGATCGCGCCTGGGACCCAATCCGGCGAGCGCATCACGTTGCGGGGCAAGGGCGCGCCCAAGCTCCGCCCGGATGGCCGCAGCAGCGGCCATGGCGACCAGGTGGTGGTGATTGATGTCGTCATTCCCACCAAGCTAACCACCGAACAGCGCGAGCTTTTTGAAAAACTGGCAGAATCGATGGGCACAGAGGTTGGGACGGGCCAGCAAAAGGGCTTTTTCGAGCGCATGGCCAGCTTCTTTGGTGGCGAACCGCCGCGCTAGGTCGCGGGCCACGGAGCAAGGAACCGCATGCAACCCGCACGCCTGCCCGGGGTCGATGAGGCACAGGAGGGCTTTTGACTACGCTAAAGGGCCCCTGGCGGGCGAGCATAACAGTGTTGGGCGTGGTGGTGCTGGGCCTGGTGCTGGCTTTGAGCCTGGCCCGGCGCGAGGCTCCCCGCAGCGTGATGCTAGCCTATTCGTTGCAGGGGTACAGCCAGGGGCGCACCCTGCATCGTGTGCTCATCAACGGCCAGGCAGACCGCGCCCTGATGACTGGCAACCTCAGCGTTTTTTATGTGCTGCGCTGGCACCCCAGCGGCGAGCAGCTGGCATATGCCCACGCCAACGAGAATCTGAATGCCTGGCAGTTGTACCCGGATATCCTGACGGAGCAGGCTGCCCCTCATTGGCGGGTGGAACTGGCTTTTCGTTCCCTGGCGCCGCTGAGCTGGTCGCCGGACCTGCGCGAAGTGGCGTTGCTGGATACTGAAACCCGGTTAGTACGTTTACACCCCACCACCGGGCGCAGCCTGCTCTATCAGAGCCAGGGGCTGCTTAACCACCCTACCTGGTCCCCGGATGGGCAGTGGATTGCCTTTACAGAAGGGGACAACGTGCGTGCCCTGCCCCTGGAGGGCGGCCCTGTGCGCCGCTTGACGGATCAGGGGGCAGGAGCAGGGTTGTTCAACCAGCCCCTGAGCTGGTCGCCGGATAGCCAGCAGTTGGCCACGGTTTCGCGCTGGGGCGACGGTTTTCGCCCCTATGTGGTGGACCTGCGGGCGGGGACAGTGCGGCCCCTGGCAGCGGTGGAGCAGGTTCGCGAGCAGCTTAACTGGTCGCCCGATGGGGCCTGGGTGGTCTTCACCACAGAAGAAGGGCGGCTCTATCGGGTGCGCGTGGCGGATGGGCTGCTCCAGGACCTGACCCCGCACCGCCAACGCGTGCTCGAGGCGGACTGGTCGCCGGATGGGACCCAACTGGCCTATGTGGTGGATGAAGGGCGGCATGTGGACCTGTATCTGATGGAGGCTGACGGCGGCCAGCCGCGCCGCCTCATCCGCAGCCCAGACTTTCGGATCGTGCAGCAACCGCGTTGGGCGCCGGTGATTGACCTGCCCTGGCGCGGGGGCGGGCTGGCGCTGGTGGGGTTGGGCTTGTTGCTGTTAGCCCGTTCTGAAGGCTGGGTGAGAGCCTTCCGGCGCCGATTTGGCAGGTGAGGCCGCCTACCCCTAAAATTAACATCGTAGGTGCGCGCGGCACCCCACAAGGACGACACTCACTGATGCCACAAGCTCTTGTAGAACTTCAGGCTGTTTCTAAAACCTTTACCGAAGGTGGGCGCGAGCGCTCCGTGCTGGCGGGCGTTGATGTGACCTTTCATGAAGGCGAGTTTGCCGTGATCCTGGGCAAGTCTGGCAGCGGCAAAAGCACCCTGCTCAATGTGATCTCGGGCGTAGACGAACCCGACCAGGGTACGATCCGCATCCGCGGCCAACAGGTTACCGGCCTGCGAGAGCGCGAACGGACGCTCTTCCGGCGCGATCACCTGGGGATCATCTTTCAATTCTTCAACCTCATTCCCACCCTGACTGTGCAGGAAAACATCATGCTGCCCTACGAGCTACGCGGGGCGTCACGCAAACAGGGCGAAGCCCGCGCCCGCGCCCTGCTGGAAGAAGTGGGCCTGCCAGATCGGGCCGCAACCTTTCCGGACCGGCTTTCTGGTGGGGAGCAGCAACGCGTGGCGATTGCCAGAGCGCTGGTGCACGAGCCGTTGCTCATCCTGGCGGATGAACCCACCGGCAACCTGGATGGCGACACCGGCACCGCCGTTCTGGAGTTGCTGCTGCGGCTGACGCGTGAAGCCGGGCGCACCTTGCTGATGGTGACCCACAGCATGGATGTGGTCCCCTATGCGGACCGTGTGTTCCGCCTGCGCGATGGCGAGCTGGATGAGGTCACTACCCGCGCCCGCGAAGGCTACGCCCTGCGCGAGGCGCACCCCATCCGATGACCGCGAGCCTGTTCCGCGTGATGGCGCGCCACATCTGGCGCCGACCGCTGCAAAGCACGCTCTTTGTGGTGGGCGTGATGATTGGCGTGGCGATGATGGTGGCCATTGACATGGCCAACCACTCGGCCACGCGGGCTTTTGAACTTTCCACGGATTCGGTGGCCGGGCGCGCCACACACCAGATTGTTGGCGGGCCTAACGGCGTCCCAGAGGATGTTTACCTCCAGCTTCGGCGCGAGATTGGCTGGCAACTGGCCGCCCCCGTTGTTGAAGATTTCGTGACGGTGGATGCCTTTGAGGCACGCCCCTTGCGCTTATTCGGGGTGGACCCGCTGGCCGAGCCACCCTTCCGCAACTACATCACTGCCGAAGACCAGAGCGCGCTGGATCAGGTGGCGGTTGGGCGCTTTCTGGTGCAGCCGAACACCGTGCTGATTGGCCAGGGCTTGGCGGCGCAATATGGCCTGGCGCCGGAAGACACCATCACCGTGAGCTATGGCGACCAGCGCATCAATTTAACCGTGGTTGCCATCCTGCGCGCCGATGATGAGCTGACCAACCGCGCCCTGAGCGGCTTGCTGGTGGTGGATATCGCCACCGCCCAGGAAGTGCTGGCGAAGACAGGCCGCCTCTCGCGCATTGACCTGCTGGTTGATGAAGACGACCCCGCCGCTGTGGCTGCGCTGGAGGCCATCCGCGCCAGCCTGCCGCCGGATGTGCGGGTGGAGGTGCCCGCCCTGCGCCGCGAAGCGCTCAGCCAGATTACCGATTCGTTTCAACTGAACCTGACGGCGCTGAGCTTGCTGGCGTTGGTGGTGGGGATGTTCCTGATTTATAACACTGTGTCTTTTAGCGTGGTGCAGCGGCGCAGCGTGCTGGGTACCCTGCGGAGCTTGGGCGTCACACGGCGCCAGATTTTTGCCCTGGTGATTGGCGAGGCGGCCTTGCTGAGCAGCCTGGGCGCGCTGCTGGGCCTGGTGTTGGGGGCTAGCCTGCTGGTGGGCGCCGGCCCCGAACCCATGACCTACCGGCTACCGCTCCAGAACCGGCTGGTATCGGGCACCTTCGGTGAGCTGCGACACACCCACTTGCACGCCGGGCTGGACATCCGCACCGAAGGCACAACACGCTGGCCCGTAACCGCCGACTACTGCCAGCAGCCCTCACCTCGCCCCTGCTGCCCGGCTTGGTCTGCCGTGTGGCCGAGGTGTTCGCCTAGCACAGGCTTACTCGCTCCACGTCAAGCCGGAGTCGGGATCAATGCCCATCTTCGCCGTCATTTGGCGC
>JAAUUD010000042.1 GCA_012031655.1 Anaerolineae bacterium
ACTCAAGCGGGGCGCTCCCGGTTGGCGCCAATCCCGCCCACCACCACGCCCGCCATATGAATGATGATATGGGGTTGGCGTCGGCCAGCAGGCGCAGTACCGCGTCATGCTGACGTAGGTCATACGCCTGGCTACGCGGCACTATCACCTGCTGAGCACCATAAGCGCGCAGCTTTTGCACCACAAACGACCCTAAAAAACCGGAACCGCCCGTCACTACCACTCGTTTGTCCTGCCAGAATGCCTTAGGTTGCGTGTTCATTGCCCATCCTTCCCATTCACTAGCGTAACATCTTTGGTCGGTTTTTGCCTTACGCTCTGGCGGATTTCTTGAAAGATGGCCAGTATCTTTTGCACTTGCTGCGCCAGGGTGAAGTGCGCCTGCAAACGGGCCTGGCCTGCTGCGCCCAGCTGTGCTCGCAGGTCCGCATCTTGCAAAAGCTGCCGCAGGCGCCCCACCCAGCCCGGCACATCATAAGGGTGCACCACATAGCCCGTTTCGCCGTCCAGCACCATCTCGCGCGAACCTCCGTAGCAGGTCACGACGAGGGGCTTGGCACAAGCCATCGCCTCCAGGTTCACAGTGGGGAAGTTATCCAGGTACAGCGAGGGCACCACAACCACATCCGCCAGGTGATAGGCCGCTGCCAGTTCTTCCCCGCTCAACCAACCGCCCTGCACCACCTGTTCGGGGCGCAGATGGCGGCAAGCGGCCAAAGCGGCTGGGTCGAGGGGCGCTGCGGAAAGCACCAGCAAGCGCAACTGCGGAAATTCCGGCACCAGTTGGTCTAAGGCCTGCAACAACTGCGCCCCGCCCTTCAGCGCGCTCAGGCGCCCCGCAAAGAGGATCACCGTGCAGCCTTCCAGACCATAGCGGGCGCGTAGCGCTGCAACCTGGGCGGGTGGCGTTTCAAAAGTTGCGGGGTCAATCCCGTTTGGCACCCGAACCAGGTTAGTGAGGCGCAGGTGTTGCGCCAGCACCGCTGCCTGGTCCTGACTGAGCGCAATACAGCGGTCCACGTGATGCCGCAGGACGGACCGAATCACTGAATTTCGCAAGGGGTTGTAGCGCCCCCGGTTCTGGCGTAGGTTATATAGGGGCGGCAGGCGCCAGTTAGGTGGCAAAGCATCGGGGCAGCGCACCGGGTCCAGGCCCAACGTCCACTTTCCATATACAATGGGCATCAGGTCGTGCAGGGTTAGCACCGTTGGGAAGCCCAGCCGATGCGCCACCCTCAAACTGGCGTACGAGAGATCAGCGTGGACATTGTGTGCATGAACAACATCCGGTTGAAAATCCAGCAAGGCCCGGCGCAAAGGCGGCAACACTTGCGGGTTATAGAGCGAAACCCAGGCCCGCCAGCGGGGCAGGATAGCGGCTGTGCAGGTGGAGCGTCTGCACGCCCTGGCGAACCTCGGCTTGTGTGGGGCCGGGGGTCGCGGCCACCACCTGCACCGTGTGGCCAGCAACGTGATAGCCCAGCGCCAACTGCCAGGCAATCTTTTCTGCTCCGCCAGCGTGCTCAGGCGGGATACGGTCCGAAAGCACCAGGATACGCATAAGGCGATGATTATACTCTTTTTCTGTTCCTGCCTGAGAGGTCATCGCACGACCGTATGAGAGACACTGCGCTGGCTGTCGATGGCCTGAGCAAGCGTTATCGCCTGGGGCAGGCTGCCCCCAGCGACGAAACCCTGCGCGAAGTGCTGGCGCGTCTCTTCAGGCCACGTCTGCCTTGGCCACCGCAGCGCCGCCACTCCGCCAGGCCTGTGCGGGAGGTGTGGGCGCTGGATAACCTGAGCTTTACGGTGCAACAGGGCGAGGCGGTGGGCATCCTGGGGGCCAACGGCGCGGGCAAAAGCACGCTTTTGCGCGTCCTGGCGCGCATCACGGAGCCTACGCTGGGCAGCGCGGAGGTCTTTGGACGGCTGAACGCGTTGCTGGAAGTGGGCACGGGCTTTCACCCGGAGCTCACCGGGCGGGAGAACATCTACCTGAACAGCGCCATCCTGGGGCGCCGTCACCACGAAACACGCCGCGCCTTTGAGGCCATTGTGGATTTTGCGGAGGTCGCGCCCTTTCTGGATGTGCCAGTCAAGCGTTACTCCAGCGGGATGCTGGTGCGGCTGGCCTTTGCCGTGGCTGTGCATCTGGAGCCGGATATTTTGCTGGTGGATGAAGTGCTCGCCGTTGGAGATGTGGCCTTTCAGCAAAAATCGCTGGAGAAGATCGAGACGCTGTGCCAGGCCGGGCATACCTTGCTTTTTGTGAGCCACAACCTGGCTTTGGTGGAGCGCGTTTGCAGCCGCGCAATTTTGCTGGAGCGGGGCCGCCTGGTGTTGGATGGCCCGCCGGGCGTAGTCATTGCTCGCTATCTGGCGGCGGGGATGGCGGGGAGTGGCCAGGTGCGCTGGCCCCCCCAGGGCGAGGTCGCGCAGTTGCTTTCGGCGGCGGTGGAACTGGAAGATGGGACCCCCTCAGCTTATATCGGCGCGCATCAAACCTTCCGGGTGCACCTGGAGTGTCTGATTTTGCAGCCCCTGCCCCGAAGCCCAGTTAGCCCTGGCCATCCTCACCCTGGACGGTACCACGGTTTTCGTGACCACCCATATCGACCTTGAGCCGAATACGGTCACGCATCCGCTGGCGCCGGGCCCCTACCACGCCTACGCCGAAATCCCCTCCGGCTTTTTGAATCTGGGGGTGTATCGGATCAATATCCGGATTTGGGGTAGCCTGCCTGGCCAGGGGCGCCAGGCGCACGCCACAGCGATGAGCGCCCTTCAATTCAGCATCGAGGAAACCGGATCGCTGGCTACGCAGCTCAATGACCAGCGCGGGGGTCTGGTGACGCCACGCTTGCGCTGGCACCTGGAACAAGGGCTGCGCTAAACCGCTGGCCAGTTGACAGCAGCGCCCTCTGCCCTTAACTATCTGGAAGGGTGTCCTTGGCTGGCCAGGTGTCCTAACGCACTCCGCCAACTGACCGATTTTTGAGCCTAGCTCCCCTCAAACCGCCCACTCCGCGACTTAGCGCGTAACTCTTGGCGCTGCACCGCGTTAAACTATGTGTGGAGGAATAAACCAATGAAGCCAGAACGCGTCCTGATCTTGCTGATTGGCCTGGGGTTTCTTTTGACAGCTTGCCTGATAGGGGATGACGACGAGAACAACGGCGATGCTCCGCCAGACCCGGCGGCGCTGATGGCCACCGCAGCCCAGGAAATTGACGATACCGCGTCTTTTGAGTTGCTCCTGGCAATAGAAGGCGCGCCCATCCTGCTGGACGTAAGCAGCGTGGGCTTTGAAGAGCCGCTGACCCTCGAACGGGCGGAGGCGGCCTTCGAGAAGCCGGACCGAGTCCGGGCGACGGTTCGTATTGGCATTGAGGACGTCGTCACAGATATGGAATTGATCGCCATTGGCGAGGAACAGTACATCCGGCACCCGCTCATCACCTTTAACCGTTGGATGAATGCAACGGTGGTGCAGGGCTTCCAACCCTCGGCGCTTGTCTCTGAGGAACAGGGCATCGCCCATGCCTTGCGTTCGGTCGAAAACGTGCGTTATGTCGGTGAAGAAGACCTGGACGGCGTGACCGTGCACCATCTGCAAGGCGAAGTCGATGCAGCAGAAGTACAAGCGGTGACCTTTGGCCTGATCACCTCGACCACAGGCGTTTTGCAGGCGGATGTGTTCATCCGCACGCGCGATGGCCGCCTGGAGCAATTGCTGCTCGTGGAGCCAGACGCTGACCCAGCCAGCAGCACCACCTGGACCATCGGGTTGTATGGCTACGGTGGCGATTTTGGCATTAGCGCACCCGAGGTGGAGTAGCCATGCACCCGAACCTGCGTCGCTCCTGGACGGTCCTGGCTTTGCTATGCATCCCGGTTTTTGTGGGGTCGCTGGACCTTACCGTGGTTTCGGCCATCCTGCCGGAAGTGGTGGTGAGCCTGGGCTTGCCACCCGAAAGCCGCCTGGATGACGCGGCCTGGATGGTGACTGGCTACCTGCTGGCCTACACCATCAGTATGACCTTCACCGGGCGGCTTTCGGACCTGCTGGGGCGGCGACGGGTGTTTGTGGCTTTTTTGCTGCTGTTCATGTTTGGGTCCTATTTTGTGGCGGTGGCGCATACCTGGCCTGCGGAAACCTACCTGCGGATTTACCGCGAGTTCTTCCCGGATGATCGCCCCCCGGCGCCGGAAATCCGCACCCTGCATATGATCATCCTGGGGCGGGTGTTGCAAGCGCTGGGCGCAGGCGCCATGGCCCCGGTCACGATGGCGCTGGTGGCGGACCTCTTCCCCAAGCACAAGCGAGCGCGCCCGATTGGGCTGGTCGGCGCGGTGGATACCGTTGGGTGGGTGCTGGGCCACCTGTATGGCGGCATCATGGTGCGCTTTTTTGGTGCGAATGGCGCTGCTATCCGGGATGCAATGGCCAGGGTGGGCCTGGACCTGGGCGTGCCAGATTGGCGCACGCTGTTTGTGCTTAACCTCGGGTTTGGGCTCATCACCCTGGCAGCGGTCTTTATTGGCTTACGCGGGGTGCCGCAGCAGCGCCATCAGCAACGTTTTGACCTGCTGGGGGCTTCGCTGCTCACGGCGGCGCTCATCACCCTAACCTTTGGGCTAGGAGGCACCCCGCTGGAGGGTCCCAGCAACGCGGCGGACCTGGCCTCCGCTGCCGCCACCAGCCATCTGAGCTGGCCGTTGCTGGGCAGCGCCAGCGTCATTTTCTTGCTCTTTTTGCTGGTGGAGGGCCGGACACGACACCCCCTCACCAATTTGCAGCTTTTCCGCCAGGTAAACGTCTCGGCGGCGGCTTTCATCAACATTTGCGTGGGTTTTAGCCTGGCAATTGGCCTGGCTGCGCTGCCCATCATGGTCAACTTCCGCGCTGGCGAAACAAACGCCGAAGTGATCCAGCAGGCGGCGCTGGTGGCCGGGGTGCTGCTCAGTGGCCTAACCGTACCCATGGCGCTGGCAGCCTTCCCGGGGGGATGGCTCACGGACCGGCGCGGCTATCGCCTGCCAACGGCCACGGGCCTCGCGCTTTCTGGCGTAGGCTTCGTGTTCTGTAGCCTGACCTGGGATGTGGACACGCCCTACTGGGTTATGGGCTTGCAGATGGCCGTGATTGGGGTGGGCCTGGGGATGACCATCGCGCCCTTAGCCTCGGCGGTCATCAATGCAGCCGGCGAAACCGAGCGCGGTTCGGCTTCGGCGCTGGTGCTGGCGTTGCGCTTGGTGGGCATGACGCTGGCACTGTCTTCCCTCACGACCTACATCATCAGCGAGGTAAACCGCCGCTTTGCAAATTCCAGCGCAGGCGTGCAGGATACGAGCGCGCTCTACCTGGAAAAGATCGTGGAAGTGGTTAACGAGGCGTTCTTGATCGGTGCGGCGGTGTGCCTGGCCGGGCTGCTGGCGGCTCTATTGATGCGAGGCGGCAGCGCGGGTCAGCTGGCACAGGAAACCGCCGCTGACGAAGGGGCAACGCCCTTGGGCCGGGCACGGCGGGCAGCATTCACGCTGGCTTCTAACAAATCTTAACGAAACCCGCATGGGGAGTGGACTACAAGATGCCCTATAATCAGAGGGCGCGCACAAGCCACTCGAATGGATGAGGCATGATTGAAGTTCAAACGCTCAGCAAGCGTTACGGGTATTTTCTAGCGCTGGATAGCGTTTCCTTTAGCGTGGAGGAAGGGCGCGTGGTGGGTTTTCTGGGGCCAAATGGCGCTGGCAAAACCACTACCATCCGCATCCTGACGGGTTATATGCCGCCGACTTCTGGGACAGCGCGCATCGCCGGGCATGATGTTGTGACTGCCTCGCTGGATGCCCGCCGCCAGATCGGCTATCTGCCGGAAATGGTGCCGCTCTACCCGGATATGACCTTGCTGGGCTGATGTGCAGTTCGTAGCGGAGTTACGCGGCGTTCGGGCGAAGAAAGCCGCTGCCCTGCGCGCCCTGGAACGGGTAGACCTGGCCAGCCGTGCCTATAGCCTGGTCCGCAACATCTCCAAAGGGATGCGCCAACGCCTGGGACTGGCTCAGGCCATTGTTCACGACCCGCCGGTGCTTATCCTCGATGAGCCAACCATTGGCCTGGACCCGCAACAGGTGCGGGATGTGCGGGCGCTGGTGCGCGAACTGGGCCGCGAGCATACGGTGATCTTTAGCACCCACATTCTTTCCGAAGCGGAGCAAATCTGCGACAAAGTGATCATCATCAATCAGGGCAGGATTGTGGCCGAAGACACGCCAGAAAAGCTCAGCGAGCGCCTGCAGGTGGGCGCGCGCATCTTTGTGCGGGCGCGTGGGCGAGCCAGCAAACTCCACGCTGCGCTGCAGCAGGTGCCCGGCGTGGCCTCCGTAGAAGCACATGCTCTGGGGCTGGTCGTCAGCACACAAGGGAATCAGGAAGTCCGCCCGGCGCTGGCCAACGCGGTCCAGGCGGCTGGGCTGGAACTGCTGGAACTCCGTCCGCTGGCCACCTCGCTAGAGGATATTTTCATCGAATTGACCCATGCGTAGCATTTGGATCGTCTTTAAGCGCGAGATGGCGCAATATTTTGTGTCGCCCATTGCTTACCTGGTGGCCTTTGCGGTGCTGGTGCTGGTGGCGCTGTTTTTTAACAGCGACCTGGAAGGCCGCGTGAGCAACAGCCTGGCTCCCAATGGCGCAGTAGTGCAGGCAGATTTTGCCTTTCTGATGGTGTTCTTTGCGCCGCTGCTCACCATGCGTTTATTGGCAGAAGAAGCGCGCGAAGGTACCCTGGAATTGATGCTCACCCTGCCGCTGCGCGATGCCGAACTGGTGCTGGGTAAGTTTTTGGGCGCCTGGGGCTACTATACCTTACTGCTGGGTACGACCCTCATTTACCCGGTCATTTTGCTAAACCTGACCACCTGGCGTGATGTGCCCCTCAAGCCCATACTGGATGTGGGCCGATCATCACGGCTTATATAGGCATCTGGCTGTTTGGCGGTGCCACACTGGCGGTCGGTATTTTCTTCTCTGCCATCACCGAAAACCAGATCGTGGCCGGGTTTTTGAGCATGGCTACCTTGTTCATCCTGTGGCTGGGCGACCTGGCCGGGCTGCTGCCCGCTTCGATCATCAGCACGGACCTGGCACGCGCCCTGCGGGTGATCAGCCTGCAATCGCACTATTCCACCTCGTTTCTGATTGGCGTGGTCCGCTTTGAGGATGTCGTGTTTTATATTGCGGTGATGGCGGTGATGCTCTTTTGCCACCACCCCAGATTCTGGAGGCCCCGGCGGTGGCGTTGATCCCGAAGCCGTGGGCACGGATGGCGGGCGTCGCTGGCGTGGGTTTGCTGCTGGTGGCGCTCTTTGGCTACCTGCTGGCGGATGACCTGACCGGGGCTGTGGTCGGGTTGCTGGCCGCCGGGCTGGCCGCCCTGAGCGCCTGGGTGCTGCTGGTGCCAGAAGACCTGCAAAACTGGCTGAGCGGGCGCCAGGCGGCGGCTGGAACGACGAGCGTGGTGCTGCTGGGCATGTTTATTGCGCTCTGGGTGGTCATTTACGACCAGATTGACCGCCAGGACCTGACCGCCGATTTTACCCGTGTAGCGCGCTATACCCTCAATGAGCCTTCTCAGCGCGCCATTGATCGCATCCGCCGGGCAGAGCGTCCGGTGCGCATTGTGGGCTTCTACCCGCGCCAGAGCTTGCGCGATCAGGAAGCCGCCGACATCATCCTGCGCCAGTATGATGAGCTGGGCGGCGCGTTGATCGATGTGCGATTCATTGACCCAGACGAAGAACCGATCCTGGCCAGCCTCTACGGCTACAACCTGCGGCGCGGCGACGATCCAACCGCGCTGTTTGTCTCATTTTTGGATGAAGAAGGCAACCCGGACCTGCCCAGCGTGCGCTTTATCGGTGGCCCCAACGAGCGCGACATTTCGACCGCACTGCTCCAGATGGTAACCGAAGGCGAAGCCGTGCTGTATTTTGTGACCGGGCACAACGAGCTTGCGCTAAGCTCCCAGGCGGGCACGGGGCTTTCGCGCGTGGCCAACGCCCTGGTGGAACTCCAGATGGGCTTTGGAGAAGTGAACCTGCTCACTGAAGAGGTCCCGGAGGATGCTGACGTCCTGGTGATCCCTGGTCCGTCCAGCGCTTTCGAACCCCAAGAGGTGGAGCGCGTGCGGGCTTTCGTGGAACGCGGCGGCGATTTGCTGGTGCTGGGCAATCCGCCCTTCATCGACTCGACCTTCGGGGGCAGCAACACCACCTTCCTGCTGGATGACCCGCTTAACCAGTTCTTCTGGGAGGAGTTCGGGGTGCGCATGGGCGAAAACCTGGTGGTTGATGAAGGCGCCTCCGTGGACTCACCCTTTAACCCGGTGCCGGGGATCAATGCCCAGCACGATATGTTTCTGGGCGTTCCGCCTTCGAACATCATCCTGGTGTTGGCGCGTTCGATTGAATTTGTGCCCCAACCCACCAACGCGCGCCAGGCCAGCTACTCGCGGGAGTTGCTGCTGTTCTCGTCTGAAGAATCTTACGCTGAAACGACGCTCACTACCTTCGAAAGCGGCGCCCTGAGCGCCTTCGACCCGGGCCAGGACGTGCGCGGCCCCCTGCCGCTGGGGGTAGCGGTGCGCTCCATCAGCGAACTACAACGCCAGGATGGCACGCGGGCGGTCTTTATTGGCGATGTGGACTGGATGCGCAACGAAATCCTGACGGCGGTCCCTGGCCACGCGGACCTGCTTTTCTCTGTGCTGGGCTGGTTGACTGGCACCACCGATGCCGCCTTGATTGATGCCATCAGCGACACCACCCTGCTGCCCATCAGCGCCACAGACCAGGAACGCCAGCGGATTTCCATCCTGACCACGCTGGTTGTGCCGGGGTTGGTGCTGGCGGTTGGGGGGCTGGTCTGGGTGGCGCGGAGGCGGCGCTAGGCCATGCCACAGCGCACTGGCTACGCGGTTTTGCTGCTGCTGGGTGGCATCGCCCTGGCGGGTCTCATCCTGAATGGGCGCCCCGGCGCGGCGCCAACCCCGCCCGCCCAACCTGCCAACAGCACGCCCGAAGGGCCATTCCGGTTGTTTCCCTTTATCACGGACTCGCGCCAGATTGAAGCCATGGCGCTGGAACTGCCCGCCGAAGATCGCATTATCCGGGTGGAAGTGGACCCTGAAAGCGGCGCCTGGGTCTCGCTGGATGACCCGTCTCAACCTGTGGATGAGGAGGCTGCTCACCAGGCGCGCTTGTTGCTGGCCAACCTGATTGGCGAGGGACAGATCGAGCGCGCGGGGCGCGCTCTCGAAGCGTTTGGCTTTCAACCGCAGGTGCGTGCGGTGCTCAGTTTTCATGTGGAAGGCGAAGAACGCCCCTATTTTGTCTTTGTGGGGGATGCCACCCCAAGCGGCGTTAGCTATTATGTGTCATTATCGCGGGATGTCGGTATAATCATCCTGGTTCCAGCACAGTGGGTCAACGACTTGGTCTTGTGGATGATGCAACTCACACCACCAGCTGTACAGCCGGAGCGTACACCGACTCGTGCCCCAGGGTGATCGAACACATGTGGCTTGGTTACGTAGCTTATCGCTAACCAACCGCCCCATGAGGCGGTTTTTTTTCATGTCGAGGAAGTGCATGTCGGAGTTAGCCGATATCCGAACACAACTGATCACGTTAGGAACCAGGCAGGGCTACATTACCTACGATGAGTTTCTACGGTTCATGCCCCATGCAGAAGAAAATCTGCAGATGGTCGAGGAGCTGATGGAAGCCATCGCAGAAGCAGGTATTGAGCTGGTCAACGAAGCACCCGAACAGGCCCTGCAAGATGCCGCGCTGATCGAGGCGGAAGCGGGGGAACTGCCCTTTGAAAGCTTTGATGAGGAAGACAAGGACCCCGATAACCGCGAACCTACCGAAGAAGAACTGCTTACCCTGGACTTCAGCGAGGATGAGGGCTACCAGCACGCCATTAACAATGACGATGTGGTTGGCATTTATCTCAAAGAAGCGGGCAAGGTCCCCCTCCTGACTGCTGAAGAAGAGGTCTCGCTCGCCAAGCGCATCGAGGCGGCGGACTTTGCACGCGCCCAGATACAAGAGTATGGCGATGCCCTGAGCTTTGATGACCGCGACGAGCTGTTGCACATCATCACCGATGGCGAAATCGCCCAGGAACACCTCATCCGCGCCAACTCTCGCCTGGTGATCAGCGTGGCCAAGCGCTTTGTGGGGCGGGGCGTGCCATTTCTGGACCTCATTCAGGAAGGCAACATTGGTCTGATCCGCGCAGTGCGCAAATTTGAATATCAGCGCGGCCACAAGTTCAGCACCTATGCAACCTGGTGGATTCGCCAGGCCATCAGCCGCGCCGTGGCAGACCAGGGCCGCACCATTCGGGTGCCGGTGCACATGGGCGACCAGCTCAACAAGCTGCGCCGCGTGACGCTGGAGCTGCAACAGGAGCTAGGCCGCGAACCCGTGCCAGAAGAACTGGCCGACCGCATGGAGACCACTGCCGACAAGGTGATGAACCTCATCGAAATCTCCTGGCGCCCGGTGAGCCTGGATTCTCCGATTGATGATGAGTCCGATTCAGAGTTAGGAGATTTCATTGAGGATACCTCCAGCCCGGCACCGGACGAAATGACCACGGCGAACCTGCTCCGCGAACAGGTGGAACTGGTGCTGGAGCGCCTGCCCCCCCGCGAAGCAGAAATCCTGAAAATGCGCTATGGTTTAGACGATGGTGAGACGCACACACTGGAAGAAGTGGGCAAGAAAATCGGGGTGACGCGCGAACGCGTGCGCCAGCTAGAGGCCCAGGCCCTCAACCGCCTGCGTCGGTCCTCGGCCCATGTGCTGTTGCGTGACTAGTCTGCGCGAGGATTAGGCCATGCAGTCTCAACCACGCCCCTCGTTGTTGTGGCCCTTGCTACTGGTGATCATCGGGGTCGTGATCCTGCTGAACAACTTCCTGATCATTGATGCTGAAGTGGTGCGGTTGTGGCCCGTGTTGCTGGTGGGGTTGGGGCTAGCAGCCCTCTGGCGGGGCGACATCGCCCCCAGCTGGCAAGCCCACACCTTTGGCATCACGCGTGGCAGTGTCGAAAGCGGCCTTCTGGAAGTCAACAGCGGCGAAATTGACGTGAACCTGCGCCGCTTGCAGCGCGCCGGGCGGCTCATCGCCGGGCAATATACCGCCCGTTCCCGACCGCGCCTGCTGGTGCGCAACAACCAGGCGCGCATCCTGATGCGGCGGGGTGATACCTGGCTGTTTTCTCTGGCGGACTGGGACGTGGAGCTGGCCCCGGACCTGCCTTGGTCGCTGGTGATGAGCGCCCACCTGGGCGAGCTCAAAGCCGATTTGCGCGGCCTGAACCTGCGCCAGGCGCATATTGCAACCGGCGTGGGCGATATTGAGGTGATTTGCCCAGACCAGGACGCCGGGCCGCTCTATCTGCGCTCCACGCTGGGCAGCATTCAGGTGATCATCCGCGCGGGGTGGCGGCGCTGGTGACGCTGCAAACCAGCCCCATGGTTAACGTCACCACGCGGGGCGCCGAGTTTGACGTGGATGACAAAGGCACTACCTATGCTTCCCCCGCCTACCGGGTAGACCGCCCCGCGCTGGAAGTCATCATCCACGCCACTTTTGGCAACGTAACGCTCGCCCAGGCCAGCTAGCCCTACTCCGCATCGCCGCGCACCGGGCGTTCGCCCGGTGGCACCCACGAATTCACCCGAAAGGGGATCGTCTGGCTTTCCAGCAAGGCCCCGGAGGCCAACTCCGCTACGGCGCTTAGCTCGTGCTCTCCGGGTTCCAGTGGCCACCATAGTTCAAAGGGCGCCTGCGTGAACGTAGCCAGTTCTACACCATCCAGCCAATAGGTCAAGCGCGCAGTATCCGGCGGCGTAACCACCTCCAGGCGGATGCGCTGCGTTTCCAGCGGCAAGCTAGGCGAAAGCTGAAAAACGGTATAGGGGTCGGGCGACATCAACTGGAGGGGGAGTTCAGCCTGCCCCATCAAATGGGCGCCCAGGGGAGGCACCGGGAGGCCCTGCCGAGCAGCCCACAGGCGCGCTTCGGACGGTAGCACCAGGTAAACACGGCGTTCGCGATGTTCAGGCGGGGTGTTTTCGTCCGCGAGCTGCTCGGTGCGCTTGTCGATCTCAAGGGCTTGCCAGAAGGTATCCTGCTCGGTGGGCGCAGTACCTTCAAGGAACCATTCCCAGGCGCGTTGCGGGCAATCTGGCGAGGGCAACAGCCCGCTGATCGCGCAGATTTCCACACGTTCTAGGCCATCGGGCACGGGCCAGCTCAGCTCTGGCTGCCCTAGCAAAACACTCCCGCATAAACTGGTTCCAGATTGGCCCGGCGCCGCTGACCCCGGTCACGTTTTCCATGGGGGTGTTGTCAGCATTCCCTACCCAGACGCCCGTAACGAGATTCGGCGTGTAGCCCACCGTCCAGTTATCGCGGAAGTCGGTGGTGGTGCCGGTTTTGGCGGCAGCGGGGCGCCCGATGCTCAGGCTGCTGCCGCGCCCAAAGGACGGGATGCGCGCGTTTTCATCCGAGAGGATGCTGGTGATCAGATAAGCCACACGCGGGTCCAGCGCTGGCTGCCGGAACGTTGGCGGTTGCCACTCATAAATGCGGTTGCCGTGATGGTCGCGCACCTCCAGAATATAAACTGGGTCCACCTGAAAGCCGCCGTTTGTAAAGGCCGCATAAGCGCTGGTGAGCTCCAGCAGCTTGACCTCGCCACCGCCCAGCGTCACCGAAAGGTCAAGACGGCTGCTATCGGTGAGCGTGGAAATGCCCAGGCGCGTGGTCAGAGCCACGAAGGCATCCAGCCCTACATACTCCAGAGCCACAACAGCAGGAATGTTATAGGAGCCGGCCAGCGCCTCGCGGATGCGGACCGGGCCATGCTCCACCAGGCCAAAATTCGACGGGGTATAGCTATCCAGGCGGCGCGTCACAAAGGGCGTGCCAATATCCAGAATCATGGTGGCGGGGGTCCAGGGGGCTGCCTGGGTGGGGTCGAAGCTGGCCGCAAAGGTAAAAGGCTTGAGCGCCGACCCCGGCTGGCGTGGTGCCAGGGCTGCATTCACATTCCCATCAATTTCTTCATTAAAATAATCCGGGCTGCCGAGCATCGTCAGGATATGGCCGGTGTAGGGGTCGATGGCTACCAAAGCAGCATTGTGGGCGTGATGCGGCGGGCGGCCATCCGGCGGATTGTTGAGCGCGGCCAGGTGGCGCTGCGCGATGCGTTCGGCTTCCTGCTGCCAGCTCAGGTCGAGCGTGGTGTAGACTTCCAGCCCGCCAGAATAGAGTTGCTCGGGGTAACCGCGCTCGAGTTGCGTCCAGACCGCCGCCACAAAATGCGGCGCCCGAATGGGAAACGCTGTTGCAGAAAATTGCAGGTTTTCGGCCAGTGCGTGGTCGTGTTCCTGCGGGGTGATCATGCCTTGCTTGAGCATCAGGCCCAGCACCACCTCTTGCCGGGCGCGGGCGCGGTCCGGGTCGGTGAGGGGGTTGTACTGGGCGGGGGTTTGCGGCAACCCAGCCAGCAACGCGCACTCCGCCAGGCTAAGCGTACGAGCCGAATGCCCAAAGTAAATCTGCGCGGCGGCCTCGATGCCATAGGCCAGGTTGCCGTAGTAGGTCTGGTTCAGGTACAGCTCCAGGATTTCATCGCGCGAATAGGCGGCGCTAAGCTGCAAGGCCAGCACCATCTCACGGAGCTTGCGCCGCACGGTGCGCTCGGATTTTTCCTCGCTGAGCAGCAAGGTACGGGCGACTTGCTGGGTGATGGTGCTGCCGCCAGCCTGCACCTCTCCACCCCGCAGGTTAATCCACACCGCACGGGCCACGCCTTCCGCATCCACACCTGGGTGGCGGTAGAAATTGGCGTCTTCGGTGGCAATGGTTGCATCAACGATGCAGGGGGAAAGCGCCTCCAGGGGTACGCTGGCATGGCTACCGCCGTAGAGGTCCACGATTTCGTAGAGCAACTGGCCGTGCCGGTCATAGATGCGCGTGCTGGGCAGGGCGCGCCCCCGGTCCAGTTGGTCAAGGTCAGGCAGATCGTGAAATATCCACGCATACAGCGCCGTACCTGCACAGAACAAGGCCAGAGCCAGCAACCCGCCGACGCGCTGCCAGCGCCGCCGATTTTCCACAGCATGCGATAGAGATGGGTGATCATACGCGTCCTTTGCTAACCATCAGCCGGGCAGAATTTGCGCCACCCGGAGCGCAAGCCCGGGCAACAGGTCCCCTCCATAAAGGGTCTCTGCGGCGCTAAAGAGCCGAGCCTGCCCCCCGGAGCAGGTCCAGACCGCCCGCGCCAGCGGATAGAGCACCCAGACTTGCTGGGTATCGTTTTCCAGATAGTCCAGCGCCCGGCGCATCACGTTTTCGGCGCTTTCTTCAAAAGCGACCACCTCAATCGCCAGATCAGGTGGAAAGTAGCAGTAGCGCTGGCTTTCGTAGGAGGCCATGCGCGCATGCGCACAAAAGCCAGGTCGGGGTCGCGCACCAGGTCCGGCGTGCGGCGCAGCAGGAATTTAGAACCCCCTGAGAACATAAAACCCAGGTTGTAGGCCAGCACATGCTGCCCCAGATGAAAGGCCACCAGATTCAGCGCTATCCCGTGGGCGCGGTCTGCAACTGCCGGGCGGGGCACCGCCTGGCCGTGGAGCAGTTCCCAGCGCTCCCCCTCATAACGCGGGAAAAACTGTTCGGCAAAGAGGACCTCGCTGCTCATAGGGCTCCTGAAGGTGTTATCCACTGGCTCCATTGTAGAACATGTGCTGTTCGCAGGCTGGTTGATCTCCCGCCGCTAACCTGTTTCGTCGCTGATGAGCTGGTCAATATGGCGCACAAAGGGGGTCACGTCAAAATACATGGTCACGGGGCGGTCGTCAATCTGACCATCGAAAATATCATAGATCCGCTCGCCAACCGCCTGGCGTGTCTGTCCACTCGGGCGCATCCCAAAAATCTTGAAGAGCGTCCAGATTTCGGCCTCGGCGACCACATGCCACGCGCCTTCAATAGATTTTCCATCGCCTGTTTGCAGGATGGCGTCGATCATGGCTTCGGCAAAGGCATAGGCCTGCTCTGCGGCAGCGGCGTTGCCGAGTTCTTCCTGAGCCAGGCCATACAGGCGGCGTGCTTCCAGGTCCATCGGGTTGGCAGATAGGATGCGGCGGCAGGTTTCAGAGACCTGTTCAAAGCCCGGCGCGGCATTTGTGATCTGCATCAGTTTAGATTGCATGATGTGCTTGGCCGGGCGATAGGCCTCGCTGGTGAGGTAGGCAGCCCGTAGCGCGGCAAAATCGGCGGCAGCAGGGTTGGCCTCAGCGGTCTGAACCAAGCTGGTGAAGGAAGAAGACATTTCAAGCGCTCCATGGTGGTGCTGACTGTTGTTCCTCATCATAGCAGGCTTTGCCGGCTGCCCCTAAAATTTAGGAGCCGCATCAACAGGCAAACGGCGGCATAATAGCAAGCAAGGGCAGTCCGCCCGATGTACAATGACGGAAATCAGGCTGAAATAAGCAGGTGTGAATGAGGATTGTGCCCATGAAACGCGCGTGGATAGGGGTGATATTGCTGTTGGGAGGGGTGCTTTCGGCCAACGCGCAGGAGGCAGAGCCACCACTGGTTGGGCTGGCAGGCCTTCTGGAAACAGGGACCGCAGAGCGTGCTCGCTTTGAAGATGGCGTTGTGATGCAACTTTTTGCCTTTGATGCCAGCGCGGGAGATGGTGTGGCGGTGGAAATGCGCGCCGAAGAGGACGCCGTAGACCCTTTTCTGATCTTGTTAAGCCCGGGCGGCGAGGTGATTGCCGTGGATGACGACAGCGGCGAAGACCTGAACGCACGCATCGAAACCCGCTTGGATGAAGATGGGGTTTACCTGGTGCTGGCGTCGACCTTTCGCGGCGTGACCCTGGCAGAGGATACTGAAGGGGATTATAGCCTGGAAGTTCAGGGCAACACGCCTTCGGGAGTCAACTGGGAAAGCTGGCGCGCCGAACCTGAATTGACGGAACTGGCCCTCAACACGCCTGTTGTCGTTCAGCTAGATGAGGAAGCCGGGGTTTTCCTGGGGGTTTTTCCTGTTCAGGATGCGGTTAGCGTGGGGATAACGGCCCTTAGCGCAGAGCTAGACACCCTGCTCTACGTTTTTGATGCAGAAGGGAACCGCATCGCCCTGGATGATGATGGCGCGGATGCGCTGGCAGCCTACAGCGCCGGCATCGAAAGCGTTTTGCTGGATGAGCCGGGCCTGTATGTGATCCTGGTGACGGACCGCGACTACACCACAGACGAACCCGCAGAAGGCAGTTTCGAACTGCTCCTCACGCGGAACTAACGATGCCCTGGGGGCGGCAGAAGGCCCCCAACCTCGGCTTGCCGATTGCATGAATGCTCACACATATCCTATAATCTGCCACAACAAGAGAACGCAGGTTGTGGCACTATGTCGATCGCAGACGAGATCAAGAGTCGGTTAGATGTAGTGGATGTGGTAGGCAGCTACGTCCAACTCAAAAAAGCCGGGCGCAACTACAAGGGGCTTTGCCCTTTCCACAACGAACGCACGCCCTCGTTTGTCGTGTTTCCGGATACGCAACGCTGGCACTGCTTTGGCCAGTGCAGCGAAGGTGGCGACGCCCTGAGCTTCGTCATGAAGATCGAAGGCTGGGACTTCTCCGAAACCCTGCGCGAACTCGCCGGCGTCTGGGCCTGAATTACGAACCACAAGCCGAAGCGCACCGCGAGCGCGACCGACACGCCGACCTACTGGGGTTGCTGGCCGTAACCAGCACATTTTTTTGAAGAAGCCTGCAGGGCAGCCCGCTCGCCCCAACAATATCCTGGATCAAGCCGCGGCTTGC
>JAAUUD010000043.1 GCA_012031655.1 Anaerolineae bacterium
CGCCTGGACCAGGCTAAAGCTCAGGACGACGAAGGTCAAGCAGGTGGCCCCAGTGACTGTAGCAATAACGGGGGCTGCATCCTGGTAGAGCCGCAAGCGCCCCAGCAGCCATCCGCCAAAGGGTTGCGCCAGGGCAATAGCCCCCAGCGTAGCCAGCAGCGCCACCAAGCCCCAACTTAACAGGATGACGGGCGCCAACAAGAGTGGCACCACCACACCAGGTGAAGGCATAGTAACACGCTGAGCCCCACGGCGACCAACAGGGTCAAAAGCCCACCCCAACGCCTTGAGAGCATGTTCGTGAGCCGTGACCTGCACCACCCGGAGCCGATGAGGGAAAAACAGGGCGCCGAGCGCAGCCACCATCCCGGCAGCCAACGAGGCGAAGATCACGCCAAAGACGCCCAGCACACGCCTGGCCCAGCCAGTATCATCCAACGCCAGCACTTGCGCTTCGGCATCCTCGGCGCAGCTATTGCGCACGCTACCGACAACCTGTGCACCTCTTGCTTGCTCAAAGTCGCCGCCACCCACCACGCAGAAAATCAAATCGCCCTGGATGGTGGCTTCATCCTCCAGGGTAATTTGCGTGGATACGATGGTCAGGTCGCCGTCGATGGCCGCCGCAACCGTGGCTTCCTGTGCAGTAATATTCAGGTTACCTGCTACACGGCTACCGGCTTCCAGGTCCACTTCGCCGGCGATGAGATGCTGATTGCCATCCAGGTGCGCACCCTCTTCTAGCGTATAGCGTTCGCCAATCGAGCCACAGGCGGCCAGCACGAACCCCAGCGCAACCAGCCCCAGCCACCGCCGCGCCTTCACAGCGCTTTGCCTCGTGGCAACAGGCGCCGCAGCACCCGCAACCAGATGAAGAACAGCGGAATCGAGAGCAAAGTAAGCCCGCCAATCAGCGGGTTGTCACTCAGGAACTGCCCCGGTGCACTGAATTGCGTGCTCAGCCAACTGCCCAGGCGGCCCCCAGCCAACACCAGCGCCTGATAAATGGCCGTCCAATTGAGCACCACCCCGATGACTCCGGCCCAGATACCAGCCATCACCAGCGAGACGATCAGCGTCACGGCCCCAAAGCCCAACAGGAGGCCCGCGCCAGCGCGCGGGTTAAAGGTCCACTGGCGCTGCCGGATGGCTTCCACCACGCGGTCGGCAAAATCTGCTGCCGGGCCCAACACGGGCGCATTGCTCAGCAATTGGTCAATAATCCACAGGCGCATAGGCAGGTTATGGTCATCTGACTCGGAGCCAGTCTGCGAGGTCTCAAGCGCATGCTGGTCATACGCTTCAGGGTCGAAAGCGTCGCCGGGCTCGTTGCTGAACTGTCGGTTGAACTGGTTACTCATGGCGTCAACCCCTCTAAAGCAGCCACCAGGTGCGGGGCTTCTTGTGCATCGATTTGCTGGGCCAGCGCCTGCCGGGCCCGAAACAGGCGGCTCTTGATGGCGCTCTCGGTAGTTTCCAGCATTTCGGCAATCTCGGCGTAGGATAAGTCATACCAATATCGCAAAATCACGACCAGGCGATATTCCTGGCTCAGCCCATTGAGCATGTCCTGAATGTACATGCTGCGCTCCTGAGTGATGGCGGCAGCTTCTGGCCCGGGTTGGTCGCTGGTGAGCGCGGGATGGGGCGGTAGCTGTTCGTTGTCCAGAGAAAGCCAGGTCAGGCGGCGTTTGCGCAGGATGTCGATGCAATGGTTCGAGGTAATGGACAGCAACCAGGTCTTAAAGGACCGCTCCGGGTCGTAGCGGTGCAGGTTGGTATAAGCCTTGATGAAAGCCTCTTGCGCTGCGTCTTCGGCCTCGGCAGCGTCGCCCAACATGCGATACGCCAGGTTGAAGACCGGGCGCTCAAAGGCCCGCACCAATTCGCCAAAAGCCTCCACATCCCCAGTGATGGCCTGGGCAATCCATCTGCTCTCGTCGCCACTTACGTTATGCATGCGCTCAGTGCTTGTTCCACACCTTTCTTTTCATTATACGCAGGGCAATAGGCAGAGTTGCGCGGAATCAAAACGCGGCGGGGCAAAAACCCGCGCCGCGTTGCAATTTCGGTCAGGTGGCTTAGGACTAACGGACGATCAGATCGATCACACGTCCGTTGGTCAGGCGGATGTAGGGCGAAAAGACCCAGCCTTCCACGCCTTGCCAGCTAATGTAGAACCAGGAGCCGTTGCTGTTGCGGGCCAGCACGCGCACCAGGGCGCCATTCGGGACCAGCCCAATCTGTTCGCCAGTCCGCGGGAAGACGCGGATTTTAAGCTCGGCAGTGGCCACCCCCGCGACTTCGATGTTGGGCAGGGCACTCTGATTGCTGGAGGCGGCCTGCACCACTGGCACCGGGCTATGGTCCACGCGGTAGATGTAGCGCGCCGAGACCCAACCCGTGCGCCCATCTCGCAGTTCGATGAGGAACCAACCGCCATCTGCGCTAATGCCCAGGATGGGGTAGCTGCGGTAGAGGAACACCTGCGCGATGCGCGCTGCGTTAATGCTGGGGTTGGCGCGCACGTTCAGCACGCCCGTCGCCACATGCGCCAGCGGGCGCCCAGCGCATCCACACGGCCCAGGGGGGTCGGCTCGATGGTCCCCGCCGGGACCGGGGTCAAGCTGGGCACAGCCGTCGCGAGATCCCCGGCGGCGGTCACCAGGGCCCACTCCACCAGCACCCCGGCCAGGTTCCCCAGTTCAAAGTACTCTACACGGATCGTGTGGGGGCCAGCGGCTAGCGTCACATCCCGCGTAAAGGTGCGGAACTCGCCCGCGATGAAGCTGTCAATAATCAATTGGTCATCTACGAAGATGCGAATGCCATCATCCGCTCCGGCCCGAAAGCGATAAAGCCCGCCCTGCGCAAAGTTGGGCGTGGCAGTCCAGCGCACGCTGAAGTTATCTGCATTGATGCCTGGGCGAGGGGCCGCTGTGCCCCAGTTGAAGTTAATTTGATCATCGGTGACGATTTGCACCGGGGTGCCTTGCAGGGTTGCGTTATTGAAATACTCCGCACGAAAGCCCGTGCTGGGGTTGGCCTGGCTCTCTGAGGGTTCGATCAGCAAGCCAACCGCAAAAGCAACCACCAGGGTTAGCGCCAAGAGGATAGCAGAATAGCGTTTCGGCATCTGTTTTTGCGTGCCTCATTCATTTCACACTAGTCAAGCGCCGCCAGTATACCCAAGCGTTGGCTTTTTCGCAAAGGCCCGGCTTGGGATATGACAGATAGCAGTGGGATTTCATCGTTTTCTCACCCTGGCAACCGGACCGAGCTGCTATTGAAAGGGTTTGTGATCCTGATTACAATCGGAGCACAACAAGCTGTTCAACGAAGACTTGGGGGTGCCCTGTGAAAAATCCGGTCTTGCTGCTCCTGGGGGGTGTGTTTGCGCTGCTGCTGATGGGTTTTTTCTTTACGATCATTGGCAATCCTTTCCCGGCGATTACCCAGGTGAGCGAACCCGAAGCCTCGACCCTCTCCTCCACTGAAGAGCAGGGCGTTTTGCTGGCTTTGCTGGTTTTGCTGGTGCCCGGTGTGGTGATTGGCATGGGGGCAGGGGCCTATGCGTTGGTCTGGTTCCTGAATCGCGAGGTGTCTCGCGCTCAGGAACAGCCTAACCAGCCCCTGGAGTTGCTGCCCCTGAGCGGGGGAAGGCGCCAGCACCAGCGGAGCCAGTGCAATGCTAGCCAACAACGCCATCTACATTGTGACCGGGCTGGGATGTGCTGGCGTGGGGGCGTTACTCCTGGTGATCTTGCTCTAAGAGCGTGGTTGCCAGTTCGAGGGCGCTACGGTGGATTTGCACGGGTACTTCCGCCAGGCCCAGCGCCGCCAGGGTTTCATCCGGGCGCCCGGTGCGCCCCTCGCCCAGCGAAAGCTGCATCTCTAGCATCTGTTCAGCAGGCTGCCCCAGGCCCAAAATCAAGGGGCGCAGGTCATAGGTTTTGCGTTTGCGCTGGCGGAGGAGCTGGTCTGCTTGTAGCAGAGCTGTAATCTGTGCGGGCAGGCCCTCTGGGAAGCGGGCTGGTGGCAGGGGCCGCACCTGGTAGGTGGCACTGTGGGCGAGCATGGGCAGGGCAGGCGCCTGGATGGGGACCGCTTCGGCGCTCAGCAGGGTCAGGTCGCGGGGGGCAACTGCTTGCAGGCGTGGGCGCAGGTCGTCCGATGGCCAAACAGGTGCTTCGAGCCAGACATCCAGCGCTTCGGCGGCGCTGCTGGCGCCCAGGGGCAAGCCCGCTGCCACTTGCAAGCGTGGCCGAGGGTTAAACCCGCGCGAATACTCCAGGGGAAGTTCCGCGCGCCGCAAGATGCGTTCCCAGATTTTGGTGATGTCCAGGTGACCGACAAAGCGCAAGGTGCCCTGTTGGGCGTAGCGCAAGCGCAGGCGTTGTTGGGTGCTTCGGGTGCTCATGCGCTTGATTGTAGCAGCAACCCCGGCCACTTTGCGTTATACTGGGGGCCAAAACAGTAGCCAAACGGAGTTGAACTCATGGAAAATCCCGGCGCGCCCTTGCCTCAATATCCGCAGCAACCCGGCCAGGCGCAACCCTATTACCCGCAACAGCCCCAGCAACCGGAGCAAGGGTTCACCCCACCGGCAGCCCAGCATGCGCCCAGCCATGTGATGGTTTCGCCCCAGGCGCAAAACCCAGCCCAGTTTGGCATTCGGGCGGTGGATAGCCTGACGGCCAATGAATTCCATGTGCAGATCAACGGCCAGGTGGCAACGGGCATTTTTGCGGTGACTGGCCTGTCATCCTTCAAGCTCAAGTTGGATGAAAACAGCAAACCCGTCGGCTTCGATTATCCGCCACTGGTCATCACCAAGATGGTGCAGCAAGACCCCAACCTGCCTTTTAACCAGTGGGTGCGCGAAGCGATCCAGCAGCGCGGCGCCGTGTTGCCCACGCGCGAGATCACCATTGTGGCCATGGATGAGGGCGCAGAGACGCGGCGCTGGGTCTTCCGCAATGCCTGGATCAGCAGCGTGACCTTCTCCGATTTTGATACGGCGGTTGAATACCTGGTGGAAGAAAAAAT
Source organism: Anaerolineae bacterium (assembly GCA_012031655.1). GTDB lineage: Bacteria > Chloroflexota > Anaerolineae > Aggregatilineales > J027 > JAAUUD01. The sequence goes on from JAAUUD010000043.1 coordinate 5,050, forward strand.
TACCATTCAGCATGGCGGCGTCGAAGAGCAGTGGCCTAACCGCTAAAGGTGCTGGCCCCTGGTCCGCTGTGCGATCTCGTGCGATTTTGTAGGATGAAACCCGCGCCCGATAGCGGGTTTTTTGCCGATCCTGACCCGGTTGGCCGGGCAACAACCATTCCTGGAGAAGATGACTGATGGAATATGTCCTCACTCAACAGCGCGGCACGATCTTTGAAATCATCCTGAACCGCCCAGACAAACGCAACGCGCTGACTGTTCAGATGTTACAGGCTGTGGCGCAGGCCTGCGCCACAGCCGAAAGAACGCCCGGTGTGCGTGCAATCGTGCTGCGGGGCGAAGGCAAGGGCTTTTGCGCCGGGGCCGATCTGGCTTCGATGGGCGGCATGCCCGAAGCCCTGGGAGACGATTGGCGCGGCCAGGGCTACACCGCCACGCGCATGTGGCAGGAGAACATCCACCGCTTGCAGCTTTCGCCCCTGCCGACCCTCGCCCTGGTGCATGGCTACACCCTCTCTGGCGGGTTGGAACTCGCGCTGGGCTGCGACTTGCGCATCGCGGCGGAGGATACGCTGCTGGGGCTGGAAGAAGCACAATTGGGTATCATTGCAGATGCAGGTGGCACCACGCGCCTGACCACGCTCATCGGACCATCGCGGGCCAAGGAATTGCTGTTCACTGGGCGGCGCATTGATGCCATCACTGCTGAACGCTGGGGACTGGTCAACCAGGTGGTCGCCCCGCGAGGACCTATTGGCCGCAGGTGACCGGCTAGTGGCGGAAATTGAAGGGTGTGCGCCGCTGGCTGTGGCTGCCACCAAGCGCGTGATTAATGCCCTGGATAGCCATGCACAGGGCTTTCACCTAGAGATGGTCGAACAGTTCCCGCTCTTTACCACCGAAGATAGCGCCATCGCCATCGAAGCGCGCATGAAGCGCCGCAAACCCGAATGGCAGGGGCGTTAACCCCCTGGGGCCAGTTGTGCTAGGCTAGAGGTATGGCTCAGCAAAAACTCCTTAACATACTCGAGACCATTCGGGCGCGGGTTTACGACCTGGCGGATCGGATTGACGATTTCTCTGCCGGGTTTATCGGCATGGTATACCGCGCGGCAGATCGTTTTTCGGGGCGGGGCTTGCGAGAGGCTGCGGCGCTTTCCTACTATGCGCTGTTCTCGCTCTTCCCGCTGTTTCTGCTGCTTTTTCTGGTGATTGGCTGGTTGCTGGGCCCTGCCGCCACGCAGAACCAGCTCGAAAACATCCTGGCCTTCTTTTTGCCTGGGCAGACGGCGGTGGAACTCAACCGTACCCTTTCACGCTTTGTTGACGAAGGCGCCTCGGCCAGTTTGATTGCCCTGGCCAGCCTTTCCTGGTCGGCTTTGGGGTTGTTCTCTGGCCTGGAGGCGGCCCTGAGCCGCACCTTTGGCGACGAAGGCGCCCGGCACATGTTCCGGCGGCGCATCAATGGGGTGCTGATAATCATGTTGCTGGGCGTGCTTTTGCTGGCCAACATCGTCACCTCGTTGGTGTTCAGCATCCTGGACTTTGTTTTTCTAGATGACGGCGGTATCTGGTTGCTCTCGGCGTCGATTGTGGTGCCGTTTGGCCTGACGATGGGCATCTTTGCGATGCTCTATCGCTGGATGCCGCGCCGCAAAGTGACCTGGGACGCCATCTGGCCTGCGGCCTTGTTGGGGGCCATCGCCTGGGAAGCGGCCAAGCGGCTCTTTGGCTGGTACCTGAACACCGTGGGCGATTACAGCCTGGTCTACGGCTCCATCGCCACGGTGATCATCTTTATGGTGTGGACCTACTACACCTGTAGCATCATCCTCTTTTTTGCCGAATTCTGCGTGGGCCTGGCAGAATGGCAAGAACAGCAGGTTCAGGCTCACCCAGAGCGCCCTGCTTTTGCGCAGAACTACTACGAGGAAGCGCTTAAGCTGCCTCCGCTGGAGTTTGAGCCAGACTCCAGCGCCGGGGGGAAGTCCTCCAGCAGGCTATAGAGGGCGGCTAACTGCGAGCGGACGTTGGCGGCGGAGCGCGACCCCGGCTGCGCCACCAGGTAAGCTTCCAGGTCTTGCACCGCCTGGCGATAGTCGCCCAACGCCTGATAGGCCATCCCCCGCATAAAGAGCGCTTCGGGTTGCTGGGCGATGATCTGACTGAAGTCTGCAATGGCCCGGGCAGGTTGGTTGAGTTCGCGCCAGTAGAGCAGGCCGCGTTCGTAGCGCGCCAGAGGGCTGCCGGGCAGCAGCACCACCGCTCGTGAGAACGCCTGCTCCGCCTGCTGAAAGGCATGCTGGCCACCGCCGCGTAGCCCGATGAAGCGTGCCATACGCCCTGCCTGCAACCACCACCGCCCGTGTAGCCGTTGGATCATCGTGGTTCGATGACCTGCAGGCCGCCCATGTAGGGCACCAGCACGGCGGGCACCCGCACCGAGCCATCCGCCTGCTGGTAATTCTCCATCACGGCGATGAGCACGCGCGACATGCCCAGCCCAGAGCCGTTTAGTGTGTGGACGTAGCGCGGCTTGCCGCCATCGCTGGGGCGGTAGCGCAGGTTGGCGCGCCGGGCCTGGAAGTCTTCTGTATTAGAGCACGAACTGACCTCGAGCCATTCGTCGCAGCCAGGGGCGTACATCTCAAGGTCATATTTTTTGGTGGCCGCGAAGCCCAGGTCGCCCGTAACAATCTCCAGGCGGCGGTAGGGGATTTCTAGCCTGGCGCAGACCTGCTCTGCCTGGCGGGTGAGGCTTTCCAGTTCATCGTAGCTGGTTTCTGGCGTGGTGAACTTGTACATCTCCACTTTTTCGAACTGGTGACCGCGCTTGATGCCGCGCACATCGCGTCCGGCGCTCATTTTCTCTCGCCGAAAGCAGGGCGTGTGTGACATCAGGTAGAGCGGCAGGTCGCTTTCTTCCAGAATTTCATCGCGGAAGATGTTGGTGAGGGCGACTTCGGAAGTAGGCAGCATGTACAGTTCTGATTCCGCATCGAAGTACACCACCTCGCGGAACTTGGGAAACTGAGCAGCGCCATAGAGCGCTTCGGCCTTAACCAGATAGGGCACATAGATTTCCTGAAAGCCTGCGGTGGCGTGTTCGTCCAGCATCCAGTTGATGAGCGCCCGCAGCAAACGCGCCCCCTGGTGCTTGAGCAGGTAAAAACGCGAGCCCGCCAGCTTGACGCCGCGCTCAAAATCAATCAGGTCGAGCTGCGGTCCCAGCTCCCAGTGCGGGAGCGGGGTGAAGTCGAACGGGCGGAAGGCGCCTTGGGCCGGGTGCGCGATGTTATCCGCATCCGAAGCACCCACTGGCGTGCTGGCATGCGGCAGGTTAGGCAGCCACAGCAGGTGCATTTCCAGTTCGGCTTCTACCTCACGAATCTGCTCATCAAGGGCGGTGGCGCGGTCGCCAAATTGTTTGAGCGCGGCAAAAAGCGCATCGAAGGCGGCGGCGCTGGGGGTTTCGGTGGCCAGGGGTGGCGCGCTGGCGGGTGCTTCCAGGGTGGCCAGGGCGCTGCTCAGGTCATTAGCCTCCAGGTGTTGCAGAATGGCAGTGGCGGCGGTAGCTTTTTGGGCATCGCTCAGCGATTTATCGCCACGTAGCTTGCCCGTGCCCTTGCTGAATTTGTTGCGCGCTTCCTTCACCTCCTGTGCGGTGTTGATCAGGTCTCGGCGGCGGGCATCCAATTGCAGGAGGGCGCCCAGATGAGCCGGGGCGTTATCGTCCTGGAGCTTGGCGAACTGTTCCTTGACCCAATCAGGTTTCGTGCGGATCAAATCCAGGTCTAACATGGTTCTAGTCCTTTGCTTGTGGCGTTTCTTCGGGTGGGTAGAGGTCGCGCACCGGGCCGGTGAGGTCCCGGTAGAGGCGCACGATGCCCCAGGCCCCTCCCGCTACGATGCACAGGATGATCAGGAGGTCGAAGTGCTCTGGCTGTAGGCCAAGTTCCTCCACCAGATTACGGATGATGTCCATTGTTTTCCTTTGCTGTCTAGCCTGAACGAATCAAAAAGAATCCCAGCCTACGTGCGAGCAGGACGAGGGATTCTCTCGTGGTGCCACCTGCCTTCGTGAAGCCCTCGCGGCACTTCACCTCCAGGTCTATTGGCTAGACCCTGCGCTAACGGGCAGCCCCGTCCTGGCTCGTCGCCAGGAGACGTAATCAGGAGTGGAAGCGCGGCCATGCACTACCGGTTTGCAGCATCCACCGGCTCTCTGCCAGTGCAGCGGGACCCGCCAATTCTCCGTCGGAGTCGATTTACAGCGGTTGATTGTGCTGTCAGTGTAGCAATGCCGCTGGGTCAGGTCAAGGCCAGTACTCCTAACCAGATTACAACCAGAAGTGCCTGCCGCCAGAACGCAGGCACACTATAATCTAAGGAAACTAGCGGAAAGCTACGCGCGCTCATGACCTCGGTATTTAGCAGTTCCTTCATTCCACTGGATATTCAGGCGGTGCGGCAAGGCCTGGGCTGGGCGCAGAGCTGGTCTTCTGGGCCGGTGCTGTGCCGCATTCACCAGCAACGGATGCAAATGGTAGCGGTGAATGAGGAGCAGTTTGTGGCCTCCTGGGCCTGGCCCTTGCCTGGGGTTGCGCAGAGTGCGTTTTTCCTGATTCCGCCCTTTGTGGCCGGGAGCATCGCCAACCCAGCGGCCTACGACGCGGATGGCTTGCTGATTGCCGTGCAAAAGACCGCCGCCGGGATGGTGATTTTGCAGGGCAAGCAGGAATTTCGGGTGCAGTGGCGCTGGGACCCCACCAGCTTTCGGGCCCCGGCCCACTTCCTGAAGATGCTGGAGCCGCCACCGCCAGCCATGCAGCAATCCTATGTCGCCCTGGCGGATGTGGTGCACCTGGCTATTGCCAATATGACGCATATGCTGGATAACGATGAATTTTCGTTCAGCGATGCGACCATTCAGATCAACCTGGATGGCGCGCAAGGCGCCGTGCCGTTTCAGTTCGATCCTCGGCTGGTGATCCGTGGCATGGAAATTGCGCGTGGCGAGGAAGTGGGGTTTGCGCTCCAACCACTGGCGGAGGGGCGCGCCATGCTCTATTTCATTACCCAGCGAGAAGGCTGCCAAATTCATTGTGCGATGCTGTCTTTACCCTGGGTAGCAGGCAGCCAACCCACGACTACCCTCACCATCCGCGAGACACGCCCGCCCATGTCTGATGGTGCCTGGATTTTGCCCCGCCGTTCGTAACGTCGGTTCTCGTTCCATAAAAAACCGCCCCTCACCGAAAGTTAGTGAGGGGCGGCGCCAACCTGATTATTTGGCGTAGTCAACTGTACGTGTTTCGCGGATGATAGTCACCTTGATTTGCCCTGGGTATTCCATCGTTTCTTCAATGCGGTTAGCGATCTCGCGGGCCAGTTGAATGCTGGCCAGGTCGTCAATTTCTTCCGGGCGGACCAGGATGCGAATTTCGCGCCCAGCTTGCAAGGCGTAGCTTTGCTCCACCCCGCCAAACGAGTTTGCGATGTCTTCCAGCATCTTGACGCGCTTGATGTAGTTATCCAGGCTTTCGCGCCGGGCGCCGGGGCGCGCCCCAGAGATGGCGTCTGCGGCTTCCACGATGATCGCTTCGACCGAGTTTTGCTCCACTTCGTGGTGGTGTGCTTCCACGCAGTTTGCGATTTTCTCGTTGACCCCAAAGCGGCGGATGAACTCCGCGCCGATGATGGCGTGCGAGCCTTCCACTTCGTGGTCGATGGCTTTGCCCAGGTCGTGCAGCAGGCCGCCAGCCCGCGCCAGCGCCACATCCGCCTTGAGTTCTGCGGCGATCATCCCAGCCAGGTGTGCCGTCTCGACCGAGTGGGCTAGCTGGTTCTGGCCGTAGCTGGTGCGGAACTTCAGGCGGCCCAGCAATTTGATGATTTCGGGGTGCAGACCGGGCACTCCAGCATCATAGGCGGCGCGCTCGCCTTCTTCGCGCACCACGCGCTCTACTTCTTTATGGGTTTCTGCCACCAGCTTTTCGATGCGTGCCGGATGGATACGCCCATCCAACACCAGCTTGGAGAGGGTGCGCTTGGCCACTTCGCGCCGGATGGGGTCGAAGCTGGAGAGCGTAACCGCTTCGGGCGTGTCGTCCACGATCACATCAACGCCGGTTGCCTGTTCAAAGGAGCGGATGTTGCGCCCTGCACGCCCGATGATGCGTCCCTTCATGTCATCCGAAGGCAGCGGCACCACGCTCACCGAAAGCTCGCTGATGGCTTCGGAAGCCATCCGCTGGATGGAGAGGGCAACGATGCCACGGGCACGTTTTTCGGCTTCCATTTGTACTTCGGCTTCTACGGCGCGGATGCGGTGTGCCATGTCTTGGCGGGCTTCGGCTTCGACCATGGCCAGCAGTTCGCCACGGGCTTCTTCGCTAGTGAGGTTGGCCACGCGTTCGAGCTCTTCGCGGCGCTGCGACCACAGCTTTTCGACCTCGTTGCGGCGCTTGTCATGGTGCTCTGTTGCTTGCCCATGGCCGCTTCGCGTTTTTCGAGCTTTTCGACGCGTTCTTCCAGGCCGCTTCGGCGGCGTTGGAGCGCCTCTTCTTCGCGTTCCAGTTCCTTACGGCGGCGTTGGTAGGTTTGCTCTAACTCCTCTTGTTCCTGAGCGATTTTATTGCGGGAGTCGGTCTCTAGCTGGTTGGTGCGGGTGCGGGCATCTTCCAGGATTTGCTGCGCTTCACTATTGGCAAGCTCCACGATATTTTTGCCACGGCGGGTTTGGAAAAACCAGTAAGCGCTATAACCCAGGAACACCCCAACCAGGAGATCGACCACCAAGATCAAGATACTTTCCATGGTGTGTGCTTACTCCTCAATGTGTGGGTCGTCGTCTGAGGCTGGCACCAGTTGGTCCAGCACGGTACGGACGGTATCGTATGGGAAGCCACGCCGCGCCAGGAACGCGCCGAGCTTCTGACGCGTGGTCTGGGGGTCGTGACCCCGCAGGCTACGCAATTTCTTGGTGGCTGCCTGGGCAGCCAGTTCCACCGAATCCTGGTCGGCTAGTACGTCATCAATAATGGCTGAGTCGATGCCCTTCTGGCGAAGTTCGTAACGCAGGGCCAGTTTGCCACGCGGGTTAAAGGCGTTGCGGTTCTCTACCCAGAAACGGGCAAAGGCGTGGTCATCCAGATATTCCAGCTGCACAAGACGCGCTAATGCTTGCTCGATGGCTAGGGGGGGGGAAGTCTTTCTTCTCCAGATGTTGGCGAACCTCAGCCTGGCTACGGGGGCGGGCGGCCAGAAAGCGCAGGCCACGTTCCACGGCCAGGCTAACCTGGTCGCGACTCCGCAGCTCTTGAATCGCCTCATCCGAAAGCACCTGTCCCACACGCAGGCGGGCTGCCTCTAGCTGGTTAAGGCCAAAGGCAAAAGCACCATCGATGTAAACGTTCACGCGCTCTGCATTTTTCTGTTGAGGTTCGAGCGCGGTAATTTCGCCGCTCACACTCTGTTCCCCTAACGCAAACAGCCGAGGTCCGAAGACTACGGCTGCGCTACGGAACTAACAGCATACCCAGCAACCTGAGCTGGGCTTGCTGGCCTGTTTTGTATCGATTGTGTTTCTACCGGGCTACCAACCGGGCAGCCCAATTCACGATTTCGATGAGAAACACTGCTCAACACACTGAGCAGGGGTCAGTCTCCATAGCGCTGCAACCCGTATTGAAAGTCGTCTTGAACCTCTAGGCCCAGACACCAGCAATACATCCAGCGATTTGCTTGATTATGCAACACTTCTGCTGATTGCACAAGCACTTAGCCTGGTGCAGTCTAACCAATCAGTTGCAAGATGATGGCCGCCAGTTCGCCAGGGTCCTCGAAGGGCTTCAGCAAGAAACGGTTGGCCCCGGCTTGTAGCGCCTCGTGTTCCACATCCAGGCCCGAAGCCAGGATCACTGGTGTGCTGGCCAGGTACGCGTCCGCACGGATCTGCTTGATGAGGTCCGTGCCGTGCATGTCATTCAGGTTGTAGTCCACCATGATCAAGTCTGGCTGGCTGGATTGTGCAGCCTCCAGTGCCTGCCCACCTCGCCGCACCACGTGCACTTCAAAATCCTCTGGTTCCATCTCCAGCATTTTCTTGAGCAAAAAGGTCAGGTTGGCGTCGTCATCGACAATGAGCACTTTAGGCAAGGTTGTGTCTCGCTTCCCTTGGTTAGTCGAGTCAAATCCAGGCTACATCAGGGCGTGGTGAAGCACGTCCTCCACGCGCTCTGCCAGCACAAAATGCATCGTGTTGCGCACTTCCTCTGGCAGGTCATCCAGGTCTGGCGCATTTCGCTTGGGCAAAATCACGGTGTCCAGCCCGCGTCGTTCTGCGGCCAGCACCTTGTCTTTAATGCCCCCCACCGGCAACACCAACCCACGCAAGGTGATCTCGCCAGTCATCGCCATGTTGCTACGCACCGGGCGGCGGGTGATGAGCGAAACCAGCGCGGTGGCCATGGTGACACCCGCCGAGGGGCCATCCTTGGGGATAGCCCCTGCCGGGACATGCAGGTGAATATCGTGCTGGTCAAAGTAGTGGCTTTCGATGCCCAGCGCACCCGCATTGGCCCGCACATAGCTATAGGCAGCACGGGCACTCTCTTGCATCACTTCGCCGAGTTGCCCTGTATATTGAAAGCTCTGCTTGCCCTGCATTTGCGCTGCTTCCACAAACAAAACATCTCCCCCCGTCGGCGTCCAGGCGAGGCCCACCGCCACCCCAGGGAGGTCCGTCCGTTCTTCAATTTCATCATGGTAACCCATCTTAGGATACCCTAAGAAGGTCCGGATGTCATCTTCCTGAACCTTGTAGTGCTCTACCTTGCCCTCGGCTATCTGCGTGGCCACCTTGCGGATCACCGAACCAATCTGCCGTTCAAGCTCGCGCACCCCGGCTTCTCGCGTGTAGTTGCGAACCAGGCTCAGCAGCGCCGCTTCTTCAATAGAGACTTCTTCCGCATGCAAGCCATGCTGCCGAATCTGGCGGGGCACCAGATAGCGCTGGGCGATCTGCTGTTTTTCCCGCTCGGTGTAGCCGCTCAGTCGGATGATCTCCATGCGGTCGCGCAGGGGCGCGGGGATGGGGTCCAGTTCGTTAGCGGTGGTGATGAACATGACCTCCGAAAGATCAAAGGCTACATCCAGGTAATGGTCGCGGAACTCGTGGTTTTGCTCTGGGTCCAGCACTTCCAGCAGGGCAGAAGCCGGATCCCCGCGAAAGTCGCGTCCCAGCTTGTCAATTTCGTCCAGCATGATGATCGGGTTACGCGTGCCGACCCGCCGCAGCGATTGCACCAGGCGTCCGGGCATGGCCCCCACGTAGGTCCGGCGGAACCCGCGAATTTCGGCTTCGTCACGCACGCCGCCCAGGCTCATACGCACGAATTCGCGCCCCAGCGCGCGCGCAATAGAAGCCCCCAGCGAACTCTTGCCCACACCCGGCGGCCCCACAAAGCACAAAATCGCCCCTTCGCGCAAGCGGCGGATGCGGTTTTGGAGGTTGTCAGGCTCGGGTTGGGCCGCGTCTTGTTCTTCAACGGTCAAGTGACGTTCCAGGCGCAGTTTGCGCACGGCCAGGAACTCCAGAATGCGTTCTTTGATGTCTTCCAGACCATAATGATCTTCGTTGAGCACGTCGCTGGCGTGGGCGATGTCCAAACGATCTTCGGTGCGCTTTTGCCAGGGCAGTTCCACCAGCCAATCCAGGTAGGTTCGGATGACGCCATATTCCGCCGCTGCGGTTGGGAGCTTGGCCAGGCGGTCCAGCTCGCGGCGGGCTTCGCGTTCGGCTTCGGTGCTCATCCCGGCGGTTTCGATCTTCTGGCGGAATTCCTCAATTTCGACGGTTTGCTCGTCGCCTTCGCCCAATTCGCGCTGGATGGCTTTGAGCTGCTCGCGCAGGAAGTACTCGCGCTGGACCTTCTCCATCTCGCTCTGGGCATCGTGCTGAATTTTGCGGCCCAGTTCCAGCACTTCAAGTTCTTTGGCCAGCAGGTTCATCAGGTGGCGTAGCTTGGCCGTGAGCGTGGGCAGCTCCAGCACGGTTTGCTGCTTTTCCAGGTCCACCCGCACATAGGTTGCGATGGAATAGGCAAATTGCAGCGCGTCGTCTACGTTAGAAAGCGCATTGGTGATGAGGTCCGCTGGAATGTTAGGCACCAGTTCGGCCAGGCGGGTGAACTGGTCCATCACGTTACGCATCAGGGCTTCGACCTCAATGCCTTCTTCCACCGTCTCGGGCGAGAGGGTTACATTGGCGCGCAGGAAGGGTTCAATCTGCGTGAACTCATCAATCGTGATGCGCGACAACCCCTGCACCAACAGGCGGACAGTGCCATCCGGGGCCCGGAAAAGGCGGTGAATCTGCGCCAGGGTGCCAATTTTATAGACATCATCCGGGCCGGGTACCTCTTGTTCGGGGTCCAGCGCGGTAAACAGGCCAATAATGCGGTCGTTGGAAGTCACAACCTCGTCCACTAGCTTCAGGGAGCGCGGTTGGCCGATTGTCAGCGGCATCGCTGTGTGCGGATAGACGACCATCCCGCGTAGCGGCAGGATCGGCAGATCAGGAGGGATCTTCACCTCTTCTTCTGCGTTGTTCGTTATCTCAATATTCGCCTGGACAGGAATCCCTGCCGAGGTGGAATCGGCTTCCTCAACCGGGATTTCCGCTTGATCTTGCAGTGGTTCTTGCGTCATAGCTCGCTCAGTTTGGGCTAGTCTTCAGCTCGGATGACCTGGATGGCGTGCGATTGGCTCCGCCGGCGTGGCAGGTCTACCCGCAAAAAGCCATCTTCGTAGACTGCTGTGATCTGTTCGCGCTCAACCAGAAAGGGGATCAGGACCTCGACCCGGAATTCCCCATATTGCACCTCCAGTTGATGATACGCCGTTGGCGCATCTTCGGAGGGGCGTTCCCGCTTGCCAACGATGATCAAGCGTTGGTCAGTCAGGTTCACGCTGAAGTCTCCCGAACGCATGCCGGGTAGCTCCACGATAACGGTAAAGCGGTCGGGCGTTTCATAGGCATCCGTGGCCGGGTGCCATTGGCTGGTGCGGCGCATCACAACCAATTGGCGCACCCAGCGCACGCTTGCCATGGGGTCTTGATTTAGCTTTTCAGGATTATCGGACATGGTCATTCAGGTCAAGCTGACGTTGGTTCATCGTAAACCTACTCTAGCATAAAGTACTGAAGGCGCTCAAGAGGTCAATAAGAATTTTCTGTGGCCCAGGCGCTACTGACCTATGACTGTTCCAGGTTATCCCGGTCAAGCATGTCTGTATCGCGATTAATTCGGGTGGTCTGGCCGCTGGGGTCTTCTTTTTCGACCCGTGGGTGCACCCGTGTGGCCAGCTTGTGCGGAGAGTCCGGCGCGTTGGGCAAAACGACCTGCTGCATGCGTGGCGTAAGTGGCACTGTCGAAGGGGTTTTTTCTGGTTCCAGGGCAGGTTGCTGGGCGCGCCAGCGTTCGATCCACTGATCGAACCAGGCGATTTCTGCTTCGTGCATGGCAATCTGATATTCGTACATTGAAACAATATGAAAAGGTAACTCGGAGCGCGTCTTCAGGTTGTTCAACTTGCCGCGCAGAAACTCCTGCTGCTGACGCAGACCATCACGATAACTACGGAGTGCACGCTGGGCCTGGGGCTGGGCTGAGCACCGGCAGATTGGCCAAGCCCCAGGGTAAAGCTGCTCTGGAGCTGGCATGGGGGGAAGAGAGCAAATCGACCACGACGCCGGTTTGCAGGCGACCCAG
>JAAUUD010000044.1 GCA_012031655.1 Anaerolineae bacterium
GCATAGGCTGGGCATCGCGCCCCGTGACCCCCGCCGAACGCGCAGCCCTGCGCGATGCGCTGCTGGCCCTCATCGACACCCCCGACTACTGACCGAGTAGCCCAATTTAGGGAGGCAACCCCCATGCTGGAATACCTGAGCCGTGCCCTGAGCGTGTGGTTTCTGGGCTTCTTCCCCCTGGCAGAAATCTACGTCGCCGTAACAGCGGCGGTGGGCCTGGGGCTGGACGATTTCTCGATCCTCTTCTGGGCGGTGCTGGGCAACTTCACCCCCGTGTTGCTGATCGTGTTTGGCTACGACAGCCTGCTGCGCGTGCCGCGCCTGCGCGCCTGGCTGGGCAAGCTCAGCGGAGCGAAAACCCGCGCCCGCATCAACCGCTATGGCGTGTGGTTTGTGCTGCTGGTGACGCCCTGGGTGGGCGTCTGGGCGATGACCGTCACGGCAAAAGTCGTGGGGATGCAAACCCAACGCTTGCTGGTGGCCTCCCTCACCAGCATCACCTTCTATGCGCTGGCGACCCTCTGGTTGGCGCGGACGGGCGCCGCGACCTTCTGAGCGTTAGAAGCCCATAAATTCGCGCGATGGCTGGGGCAAGGCGTGCGCTTTTTGTGCTATCTTCTGTACACAACATGCTGAACGCGTTGCCCTCCCTGGTTCCACCCCTGGCAACGCCGCTGTACTGGGAGAAAAGTCCATCATGCTGAGTTCGTCCTTTAAGCTAGGCCGCATCGCCGGGGTCGAGGTTGGCATCAACCTGAGCATCGTGCTGATTGCGGCGCTGCTCTCGTTTTCTCTGGCCCAGGATGCACTGCCACGCGCTGTGCCGGGCCAGAGTAGCGCCCTCTACGCGCTCACTGCGCTGGTCACCGTCTGCGCTGTTTTTTGGCTCGATCCTGTGGCACGAGATGGCCCATGCGCTGATGGCCCGCTTCTATGGCCTGCCCGTGCGCCGGATTGTGCTGTTTATCTTTGGCGGCGTGGCAGAAATCGAACGCGAGCCGCGCAAAGCCCACCAGGAATTCTGGATTGCCTTCATTGGCCCGCTGAGCAGCGTGGCGCTGGGCGTGCTGCTGCTGCTGGGCAGTTGGCTGCTGGGGGGCGGGTTGCCCGGAGAGGCGCTGAGCTGGCTGGGGCAGATCAACCTGGCATTGGCCGCTTTTAACATGCTGCCGGGCTTTCCGCTGGATGGCGGGCGTGTGCTGCGGGCCGTGCTGTGGTTTTTGACGGGCAATCACCTGCGCTCAACGATCATCGCGGCGCGGGTGGGCCAGCTTTTCGCGGGGGGGTTTATGCTGCTCGGCATGGTGCAGTGGTTCCTGACCGGCAACCTGTTTGCCAGCTTCTGGACCGTGTTCGTGGGCTGGTTTTTGTGGTCGGCGGCCAGTGGGCACCTGCAACTGGCCCGCACCGAAGGCGCCCTGGCAGACATCACCCTGGAGCACGCCATCCAGCACCGCTTAAAGCTCAACTGGGATTGGTCGCTGGTCTATGCGCTGGATATGATGTCGTTGCATGGGGTGCGCTACAGCGCCCCGGTGATGCGCGACAATGAACTGGTGGGGATGTTTGCGCTGGAGGCCGTGGCCCGGGTGCCGCGCCTCAACTGGGGCACCGTGCGCGTGGCGAACCTGATGCGCCCGGTGCAGGGCGTGCCCACCGTCAGCATCCGAAGCGATCTGCTGGAGACCCTGCGCTTTATGGACGCCGAAAACGCCGATTTTATCATCGTGCGCGATGAACAAGCCCCAGAGCGCGTTTCTGTGTTGGACCGCCATGAGCTGCTGATGTTTGCGGAACGCCGCCGCCGTGCCGCTTTGGCTGCCTAGGGCCCGGGGCGCTGCTGTGCCGGTCCCGCTGCTGTTTGCGCTGCTGCACTTTGCGCGCTATGTCTGGCGCGTGGGGCGCATTGCGGCCCGTAACGAGGCTTTTAGAGGGCTGCTCTACCTCTTGCTGATCACGCTGGGGTTGGGCACCCTGTTTTTTTCGCTGGTGGAAGGCTGGAGCCTGTTCGACGCGCTCTATTTCTCTGTCATCACGCTAACCACCATCGGCTATGGCGACTTTGCCCCGCAAACGGTGGCCGGGCGCGCCTTCACCATCGCTTATATTTTCTTTGGGCTGGCGATCTTTGGGGCCTTCCTGGCCTTGCTCAGCGAACTGACCCTGGAGGAACGCCGCCAGCGCCGCCAACCCGCTAATCCCCCTTCGGAGGATGCATGAGTAGCTATCACCTCGCCCAGGCGAACATTTTGCTGCCGCGCGCCGCGCTGGAAGACCCCGAGATGGCGGACTTTATGGCCAATCTTGCGCCGGTCAACGCCCTGGCAGAGCAAGCGCCAGGCTTTGTCTGGCGCCTGAAGGACGACAGCGAAGACGCCACCAGCATCCAGGCTTTTGACGACCCGCGCATTTTGCTTAACCTCTCGGTGTGGGAAAGCATCGAGGCGCTGTTTCACTACACCTACAGCGGCGGTCACCTGGAAATCTTCCGGCGCCAGGCCGAGTTCCGCGCCCGGTTGGAACGCCCCCACCTGGCGCTATGGTGGGTCCCGGTGGGTCACCACCCCAGCCCCCAGGAAACCCGCGAACGGCTGGACCACCTTGCCGCCCATGGCCCCACGCCCTTTGCCTTTACCTTCAAGCAGCGCTTTGAGGCACCTGCCCTGGAAAGCTGGCTGGCGGAGCAAACGCGCAGGCCCGGCCCCTGAGCCGCGCTTAGTCTGCGACAGGCGGGGCGTCCGTGGTGCGCTGGGTATGCAGATAAACCGCGTGGATGGCGTCATCAAAGTGGGCGGCCATGGCCTCGGCTGCGCCAACGCTGTTCCCCGCGCCAATCTCCGCTGCAATGCGCGCATGGATGGCTTGCACGCGCTGGGTTTGCTCCTGCGTAAAGCGGCTGCGCAGCCCTTCTACAATGGTGCCGCGCAGCGCATCGCGGATGGACTCTACCAGGTAGGTCAACATGCTGTTGCGCGTGGCTGCCGCGATGTGCATATGAAAGCTCAGGTCCAGTTCGGCATAGGCTGCCGGGTTCCCTAGCGCGTTTTCCATCACCTGCACCAGCTCCTTCAGGGCGGCGGCGTCGGCTTCGTCGCGGCGGGCGGCGGCCAGCAGCGCGCTCTGGACTTCGATGCCGCGCCGCACCTCCAGCAATTCCAGGGTCGATTGATGATCCAGCGCAATCGCCCGCTGAAAGAAGGCGCGCAAAGGCAGGCTGTTGATGGGCTTGACCACCGGCGCCCGGCCATTGGTCACTTCAATAATCGCCTGGCCTTCCAGCGTCTTGAGCGCCTCCCGAATCACCGGGCGGCTGACCCCAAACTCCTCCGCCAGCCGGGCGGTAGAGGGCAGGGTGTCGCCGGGGGCCAGTTGCTCGGCGTGGATTTTGGCCAGAATCGCCTGGGCGACTTGCTCGGCCAAGGTGGCACGGTTGAGGGGTGAAGCAGTCATCAGATGCGGTTTGCTCGTTCGTTCGAAATGATGTTAACTATACCATCGAAAGCCGGATTCGTCGGCAGCATTTCGCATAGAGGGCAGGGATAGACTTTTCAAGCCTGCCGCAAGGGGGTATAGTATAGGCCTACAGGTGATCAGGGGACCTATGAACCACCAAGAATCGGGCCACATGCCCACCAACCCAACCGAGCCAACCGAGCCGGATAGCCTGGTTGAAGACTTGCACGCTGACCTCCAGCGCATCGAGAACGCCTCGGGCCTGGCCTTTACCATGGCCCTCCGCATGCTGGAAACCCTTGAGGAAGACAAGCGCCTGCAGCGCCCCACTCGGCTACGCCCAGAAAAAAACTAGCGCCAGCCTAGCTGCCCAGAAAGGGCAAGCGGCGGCTCAGCCAGCGATATCCCAGGAAAAAGCGCTTAAAAAACCGCGTGGATACGGTCACCGCTGTGGGGGGGTGGATGTGTTCCACCAGCACGCTTTGCGTGTAGGTGTACTTCAGCAAGCCCTGCTGGCCGTTGCGCCGCCCAAGGCCGCTCTGCTTGACGCCGCCCTGCTCCATAGCCGGCATCCCAAAGGTCATCAGCACGCTATTGATGTTCACATCGCCGGTTTCGAGTTGCTGGGCGACCGCCTGCGCGCGGTTCAGGTTGCGCGACCACACCGAGGCCGATAGCCCCAGCGGGATGCTGTTGGCCAGGCGCACCGCTGTTTCGGCATCTGGCACAGACATCACCGTGATGAGCGGCCCGAAGGTTTCGCTTTGCAGGGCGTGCATCTCCGGCGTGGCATCTGTGATGATGGTCGGCGCAAAAAAGAGCTGGCCCAGCTCTGGCAAACGCTGCCCGCCCACCAGCAATTTGCCGCCCTTGTGCAGCGCATCCGCGATTTGCGCTTCGGTCCGTTGCAGGGTGGGCAGGTGCGTCATGCTGCCCATGTGCACGTCAAGGCTGCGTTCCGGCCCCACGCGCAGCCGCCCGTGCCACTTTTTGAGCTTCCTGATAAAGCGGGGATAGGCTTCCGCCTCCACAAAAATGCGCTCGGTGCCAATGCAGACCTGCCCGGCATTCTCAAACCCCCCTCGGATGGCCGCCGCAGCGGCTTTGTCCAGGTCGGCTTCGCGCAGCACGATCATGGCATCACTGCCGCCCAACTCCAGCGAACAGGGGATGAGCCGCTCTGCGGCACGCACGGCCACGCGCCGCCCCACCGCCTCGCTGCCCGTGAACATCACGTAATCCACGGCATCGACCAGCGCTTCGCCGGTCACTGCATCGCCCGTGAGCACCTGCAGGGCGTCTTCTGGCAGGCCACACTCCACCAGCAGGCGCCGCCCCTCCAGGGCAGAAAAAGGAGCCACCTCGCTGGGCTTCAGCAACACCGCGTTGCCGGCCACCAGCGCCGGCAGGGCATCCACCAGCGCCAGCATCAGCGGGAAGTTCCAGGGCGTGATGGCCCCCACCAGCCCATAGGGCTTGCGGTGCACCCGCACCCCATAGGCCAGCGGCGCAAAACCGCGCCGTTTGGCCGGGCGCAACCAGCGCGGCGCATGGCGGGCGTAGTAGTCCGCTGTGACCACCAGGATGCCCACTTCGTTGAGCGCCCCGCTATAAGATTTGCCGCTCTCCTGGCGGATGACGTCAATCAAAAGGTCCTGGCGCTGCACCAGTGCATCGGCAAAGCGTTGCAGCACCCCGGCCCGCGCCCGAACCGGGCTTGCGGCCCAGGCCCGTTGGGCCAGGCGGGCACGGTCCGCTGCGGCCAGCACCGCCTCTCGCGAGAGGTTGGGGACGCTCCCCAGGACGTTGCTGCGAATCGGATCAGTCACGATAAGGGAAGAAGGGCGTGCTGCGCTCATGAGCTTGGCCAGGGTTCCTTGTTCAACTCCAGGGTGCGGGGTGGTTCAGCCCCCTACCTAGCAATTGTACCCCTTTTTGTGGGCGCGGGCGGCCAGCACCAGGGGTTAAGCAACGGTTAAGGCGTGGCGGCTTCCAGCCCTTCTTCCAGCCAGTGGCGCGCCTCCTCAGCAGAATAAAAAACGCGCTTGGGCCGCCCGGTGCTGCGGACCATCACCACAAAGGCCGCAATGCTGGTGGCCAGCGCACTCCGTGGCAGGATCACCGCCACGCGCCCGCTGAGGTGCGGGTTGGCGCGGGTTAGGCGCAGCACGGCCTGGCGGGCGTAGGGCGTCACGGCAATATCCCGTGGAGAAACATCATACGCCAGCAAGACGGGCTGGCCCGCCGCCTGGCAACGCGCATGAAAGTCCAGCACGGCGGCGCTGCCTGCATCCACCACTGCGCGCGACACCGAGCTAATCTTCATGATCAAGATGCGCCCGTGGTGCCATTCTTCCAGTTCCAGGCCCGGCAACACCGCCACCACAGGCCCCCATTCTGGCTGGGACATCCGGCGTACTCCTTGCGTCCTTCCAAATCACCTTGCCCGCTAGTATAGCAAGATCCATGGAGAAAGTCTGCCTAAACCGCCGTTGGCCTACGCGCCCGCGCCGGAGCGTGCTACACTAGGCCGCAAATGCTCTGGAGAACCCACCCATGACCGAAAAAACCGCGATCCTGCTGGTCTCCTGCCCGGACCGACCGGGCCTGGTGGCCATGATCACGCTCTTCATCGCCCAGAATGACGGCAACATCCTGCACCTGGACCAACATGTAGACCGCGAGCAGAACATATTCTTTATGCGCGTGGAGTGGGATTTGGCCCGGTTTCGCATCCATCACCGCGACCTGCCCACCGCCATCGAACAACTGGCGGGCGACCTGGGCATGACCTGGGAACTGCACTTTAGCACCGCCGTTCAGCGCATGGCAATTTTTGTTTCCAAGCAGGGCCATTGCCTGTATGATGTGCTCTCGCGCTGGCAAACGGGCGAATTCCAGGTTGAGATTCCACTGGTCATCAGCAATCACCCGGATATGCGCGGCGCGGTGGAGGCGTTTGGGTTGCCCTTTCATCACATCGCGGTGGAAAGCGAAAATCCCGAAACCGCCGAAGCCCAGCAGCAGATTTTGCTGCGCGACCACCGCATCGACTTCGTCGCCCTGGCGCGCTATATGCGCATCCTCAGCCCAGATTTTGTAACCAGGTACCCCAACCGCATCATCAACATTCATCACTCGTTTTTGCCTGCCTTCCCTGGGGCACGGCCCTACCACCAGGCCTACGAACGCGGCGTGAAGGTCATCGGCGCCACCAGCCATTATGTGATTGCCGACCTGGACGCCGGGCCGATCATTGAGCAGGACGTAGCGCGGGTCACGCACAAAGACTCCCCGGCAGATATGATCCGCAAAGGCAAAGACCTGGAAAAACCGTCTTTTCCCGCGCCATCTGGTATCACCTCCAGCACCGCACGCTGATTTACAACAACAAAACGGTCGTGTTTGACTAGCTGCTTAGCGCCACAGGCACCTTTGAGCCTTCTTGAACCACAGAAAACCATAAAACAGCCTTTACAACGCTAAAAGCACCTGCTATGCTTCTCGGCGTCCTGCGGGAGTGGCGCAGTCGGGTTCCGGTCCTGCGTTCCGCGTATCACCGCAGAACACCAGCCCAGCGGTTGGGCGCGTGGCGCAAAACCACTGACCAAATGGTCTCCCGGTTCAACTCCGGATTATTCATCACCTTCCGCTCGGCGCGTTCCCCCCACGGGGGCCGCAGGGCAACCGAACGGGGCTTGTAGCGTCGGGGATACCCCCGCGCGGAATATCGCCCGCTGCGGCGGGCGTGCCCGCCCGGGTTAACCGACGCTCCCCCCCAGTAGGTGATGAACGCGGCAGCCACAGCCCAGCGGGGAACCCGTCATAGGAGCGAGCAAGGAGGCGCACATGTATTACGAAACGCCGATGAAGCGGTTGGCTGGCTTGCAGCGCGAGGTCACCGTTTTTGAACACCAACGCGCGCTGCTCTTTCGGGATGGGCGCTACGAACGCCTGCTGGAACCGGGGCGCTATCGCTTCTGGAGCTGGGAGCGCGTGACCATCACCCTTGTGGAAATTCGCCGCCAGAGCGTGGTGGTCAGCGGCCAGGAGATGCTCACCGCGGATAACATCGAGATGCGCCTGAGCCTGGTGGTGCAATACAGCGTGCAGGATGCAGTGAAGGCCGCGACCGTGGTGGCAGACTATAACAGCCAGCTTTACCAGGATGTGCAGTTGGCGTTGCGGGCGCGGTCACGACCCGCGCGCTGGATGCCCTGCTGCAAACGCGGGGCGAGCTGGAAGCCGAAGTGCAGGCCGCAACCGCGCCACCCGCCCTGGACTATGGCCTGGCGCTGCACCGGGTGGGCGTGCGGGATGTGATCCTGCCGGGCATGGTGCGGATGATCATGCTGAAGGAAGTGGAGGCCGAGCGCGAAGGCCGCGCAGACCTCATCCGGGCACGGCACGAGGTCGCTGCGGCGCGGGCGCGGGTCAACGCCGCCAAGTTGCTGGCAGAAAACCCGCAAATGTTGCAAGTCCAACAGATGGAAACGCTGGCCGCGCTGGCCGGAAAGCCGGGCAGCCTGGTCTTGCTGCCCAACGTGACCGAACTGCTGGCCCCCTGGCTGGGCACCACCCCGCCTGTTGCACCGCCTTCGCTGGGCTAGCGGGCTTTCAGGTGGCGCGGGGCGTGCGCGGCATCAGCTGCGCCAGCAATTCGTAGGGTGTGATCTCCAGGGCCTGGGCAGCGGCTTCGACCGTGATGCTGTCCGCGCCCTGGCGGCCCAGCAGCACCACCTCGTCCCCCATGCGCACGTCGTCAATCTGGCTCACATCGATCAAACATTGATAGGCGCTCACCTGGCCAAAGAGCGGCGCTCGCTGCCCCTTGATGAGCACCTCGGCCCAGGTGCGCGGCTCCCGTGAGAAGCCATCCTGAAAGCCGACCGGCAACACGGCCAGCGTCAGGGCGCGGCCTTCACCAGCGGGCACCCCCCCAAAGCCAACCAGTGCCCCGGCGGGCACCCGCTTCACCTGCACCACCGTGGTCTTCCACTGGAGCGCAGGCAGAAAACCAGGCGGCAGGGGGGCTTCCTGGCCGGGTGCAATGCCATAGAGCGCCAGACCGCAGCGCACCATGTCCAGGTGCGAGCCTGGCAAATGGAGGGTGGCTGCCGAGCCCGCCGCATGGATCAGCGGCAGTTGGATTTCCGCTGCGCGCAGGCCCATCACCAGCGCCTCGAAGCGACCCAGATAGCCCTGCAGGCCTCCATATCCGGCAAGACGCTGCTCATGTGGAAGTACAGCCCGGTGATCCTGAGCCGCTCCAGGCGCAGCACCCCCCGAAAGAAGGCCGAGACTTCATCTGGCAGCAGGCCCAAGCCAGAAAGCCCCAGGTCCACCCGCACATGCGCTTTGACCTCGCGCTCCACCTCTGCCGCCACGCGGTCAAAGGTCTTGGCGGAGGCCAGGTCATACAGCGAGATGGTGATGTCCTGCAAAATGACCTGCCGGGCCAGCGCGGGCGGCGTGTAGCCCATCACCAGCAAGGGCGCGGTGATGCCCGCCTGACGCAGCGCGAACGCCTCCTCGACCGAGGCCACGCCCAGCCAATCGGCGCCATTGAGCACGGCGGTGGTGCTGACAGGGACCGCGCCATGGCCATAGGCATCGCCCTTGACGACGGCCATCAGGCGCACCTGGCTGCCCACCAACGCCTTAAGCCGCGACACATTATGCGCAATGGCCTGCATATCAACCTCAATGCGCGTGGGGCTTAGCAAGCTGGCATCCAGGCGTTCTTCGGGGGCGTCCTGGCGGCTCAGCAGTGGCAGGTCGCGTTCTGGATTGGCCAGCAAGGCCGCCACCACACGCTCCATGCGCGCCAGGCTGCTGCCCTTGACCAGCACCACATCTTTGCCGCGCAGCGTCTCCTGCACTTCTACGATGGTATCCTGAAGCGAAAAAGGTGACGTGCGTAAAGCTGAGCGGGTGAGCCGTGGTCCAGGGCGGCGCGGGCCAGCGCGGCGGCGGAGTCGCCCTGGGTGGTGATGGTCGCGGCCACCTGAGTCAGTTGCTTGCCCAGTTCCATGAGGTTAAATTGGGCATCGCTGCCGGGGTCGGCCAGGTCGCCCAGCACCACATGCAAGCGCCCGCGCGGGCTGATCTGCCCGGTTTGTGTTTCCTTCATCGAAGGTTGCGGACGCATGGCACCCATGTAGGCCAGTGCCCGCGCCAGGCTGGAGGGGTTGCTGGTGTGCGTGTCATCGATGATCAGCGCACCGTTGGGGCCTTCCAGCGGGCGCATGCGGCCCGGCAGGGGTTGCAGGGTCGTCAGGCGTTGCAGCGCTTCTTCCAGCTCAATGCCAAACGAGAGGCCCACCGCCACGCCCATCAGCGCCGCGTAGAGCTGATGCGCGCCTAGCAGCGGCACCCAGCGCGCGATGTGGCGTTCCTTGCCATAGCGCAGGTCAAAGCCGGTCTTATCCAGGGCCAGGATGAGGTTATAGGCGGTCAGGTCGGCGCCGTAGCGGGTGCCATCCGTGTCCACGCTCACGCTCAGCGGGGCGGCGTTGGGGCGCACCTGCCGCGCAAAGGGTTCATCATAGTTCAGCACCACCACGCCATCCTGGGTTAGCCGCTCCACCAGTTGCTCCACATCCGGCACCAGGTTGGCGCGTCTGCCGGTTGAGGCTGGCACCACGGCCACGCTAGGGCAGGGTGGCGTTGAACATCTCGTCCATATCGCCGGATTGCAGCGGCGAGAACTCCAGCACGGCCAGTTGATGGCTATTGGTGAGCTTGCCTAGCGCCAGCGGCACCCCAAAACGCCCCGGCAGGCTGTCGGTTCCGTTGAGGGCCGGGTAGCGCCCACTGAGCACATGATGGATGGCGTTGCCCGTGGTGCTTTTGCCATTGCTGCCCGCCACCGCGATAACCGTGGTGCCATATTTGGTGAGGATATAGCGCGCCCACCGCAGCAAGGCGCCCTCCACATCGCGCATCATCACCACGGTGACGCCGCTGGTATCAAAAGTGGGCGGGTGCTTGCACATGATGCCGGTTGCCCCGGCCCGCACGGCGGCTTCCATGGCGGGGTGCCCGTCGGCCTGCTCCGTCTTGAGCGCCACGTAAAGCTCGCCGGGCTGCACCGTGCGCGGGTTCACGCTAAAGCCGCTGAAAATCTGAGCGATGGGTTCGCCAAAAAGCTGCCCGTCGGCGGCGTCCAGGATGTCAAAAAGGTTAATCATCGGGCTTGCATCGCATTGTTGCCGTTTTGCCCTTCAGTTTAGCAGCACAGCCGCGTCGCGCGCCAATCACCCCCCGGGCGGCGGTTCTGGCCCCGCAAAACCGGGCGGAAAGAAGCTCGCGGGCTGTTCCAGCGCAGCCTGCGAGGCGTTGGAAGGTACTCCGGGCGCGGCAGGAGGTAGGCGCCAAAGCGTTGCAAATGTGGGGTCATGAATTGCGCATCCAGCAACGTAAAGCCCCCGGCCCGCAGGCGCTCCACCAAATGCACCAGCGCCACCTTGCTGGCGTCTGGCGCGCTGCTGAACATGCTCTCCCCAGCAAAGAGGCCGCCCAGCGCCACGCCATACAGCCCACCCACACGCGCGCGCGCCTGCCAGGTTTCCACAGAATGCGCGTAGCCCAGCGCGTGCAGTTCGCCATAGACCGCCATCAGTTCCGAGTTGATCCAGGTATGTTCGCGGCCCGGCCCCGGCGCGCACAGGCGCGCAGCACGGCGGCAAAATCCGTGTTCACCGTGACCGTGAACCTGCCTTGCTGAAGGGTGCGGCGCAAGCGGCGGGGCACATGAAAACGCGCATCCAGCGGGATGATGGCGCGCGGATGGGGGCTATACCACAGGATTTCAGCATCTTCCCCGCCCATCGGGAAGATGCCCTGGCTGTAGGCCGCCAGCAGCAATTGAGGAGTTAGCTCGGGCATGGGTGCTCGGAAAGATTGCCAGAAATAAGGGCAAGTCTAGCACGGCCCAGCGTTTAGCGCTTGCAGTCTTTTTTTTGACACTTTGCCCCCAGCGGTGCCCGGCCCCCGTGCAACTCGCCGCACCGGCCCTGGCTCCCCGCGCGCCCAGCCTTTGAAAGTGTGGCGCGGCGCGGTACACTAGACGGCGATTATTCGGACACACCTGGAAAAACACGCGCCATGAATGAAACGCTCCAGATTCTCGCAACGTTGCTGGCGGCTGTCTGGTTTGGCGGCCTGGTCACGTTGAACATCATCCTGTTGCTAAGCAGCCAGAACGCCTTCGACGTCCGCCCGGCCTACACCCGCACCGTGATGCACCACTTCTTCCGCGACTTCACCCGCGCCGAACTGGTCTTTGCCCCGCTCGTCATCCTGTTGACCGTGCTGGGCGGAGGGCCGCTGGATGTCACCCTGGTGGCGCTCTTTATGGGCATTATGGCGGCGGCGGTGCTCTTTTTGCTGGAACCCCAGCGGGCTGCCGCCTGGGCCGAAGCCGAAGACGGCGCCTTCGTGAGCGGCAGCCCGGCGGAGGGGCGCTTTGGGGGCCTGAACCTGGCCATCCTGGGCACGCAGGCCGCGCTCATCGTGATGGGTGGAACGCTACTGGCCGCGCTGGTCGTGGCATAATGGCCGCGAGCGTGTTACCTTTGTAGGGAACCTTGTTCCAGAGTGCTTGACAGAAGGAAATCATAACCGATGGCAAATTACACAGTGAGCACACCGCGCCCAGATGTGCTGCGGGTTGTTTTTGAGCAGGGTTGGGACCCCGAGACAGACTCAACGCCCATGTTTCGGGACTTGCTCGATACGCTGGAAGCCACCGACGAAATGATGACGCTGCTGGTGGTGGCCGGGGAGCATCGCCCGGCCTATCATGATGTGGCCACGGCCCGTGATGTGCTCTATCACGACCGGCTGAAGGGCGTTGCGGTGGTTTCGACCCAGGCCGAAATGGCCCTTAGGCACATGGGCGCCACCCGGGGCGAGCGCGGAATGCCGCCGATCCCCATGCACGCCTTCGAAAACGAAGACGCCGCCCTGGGCGTACTCTAAGCTGCCTGCATCAGACAAGCCCCCTGGCCCGCCCAGCGGGGCGCCATGCTTTTTTGCTTTATGCAGGAGTGCCCATGCCGCTGATCGTGACGGACCTCACTCGCGGGCAGGCCATCGCCCAGGCCAGCACCGAAGACGACGCCATCCGCTTTGAAAACGCCTGGTACCTGGCGCCAGAACAGGTCGATATGGCCGCGCTGGAGGTCACTGAACGCACCTACATCTGCCCCTATAAGGGCGTGGTGCACTGGATTGACCTGCACGGCGCCGATGGCCGGGTCTATCACGAAGTCGCCTGGACCGTGCCAGAGCCGCAGCCGGGCTTTCAGCGCTTGCAGGGGCGCATCGCCTTCTACCAGCTTCACGCGCCCGGGGTGCAGGTCAGCGGCAGCCTGGATGGCTAGCGCGGCGCCTACTTCTTCAGGCGCGGGTCCAGCACATCGCGCAGGCCATCCCCCAGCAGGTTAAAGCCCAGCACAATCATGATGATCGCCGCCCCAGGGAAGGCCATCATCCACCACTTGCCAGAAAGCAAGCCCTGCTGCCCCTCTGCCAGCATTTTGCCCAATTCCGGGTTCGGCGGCTGCTGCCCCAGGCCCAGAAAGCCCAGCGCGGCGGTTTCGATGACCGCCGTGCCCAAGCCCAGCGTGGCCTGCACGATCAGCGGCGCCAGGCTGTTCGGCACCACATGCCGCCAGATGACCGCCCGCGAATGCGTGCCCAGGCTGCGGGCCGCCGTGACGTATTCCGTATTGCGGATGGAAATGGCCATCGAGCGCGAGAGGCGCGCATAGATGGGAATCTGGGTGATGGCCACGGCGATCATGCCGTTGGTCAGCCCCGGCCCACGGATAGTCACGATGGCGATGGCCAGCAGCAGCGCCGGAAAAGCCAGGATGATGTCCATGGAACGCATCGCCACGCTATCCACCCAGCCGCTCAGGTAGCCCGCCACCATGCCAATCACCGAGCCAATGCTCAGCGCGATGCTCACGGCCAGCACAGAAGTCCGCAGCGTGACCGCGAAGCCGTGGCCCACCCGGTCAAAGATGCCACGCCCGTTCTTGTCCGCACCCATGGGGTAGTTGCAGGCCACCTCGCTCCAGGGGATGCGCGGCTTGGTTTCGCTATCGTAAACCACGCCTTCCACAAAGCGCACCACACAATCCGGCTCGGCATAGCGGGCGCGCAGGTTGCTGCTCCCCAACGCCTGATAATCGCTATCCACGATGGGCACGGCAAAGGCAATGGTAAAGCACACCAGCACAATAAAGCCCCCCAACCGCGCACTGGGGCTTTTCCAGAGGCGCCGGGCAAAGTCGCGGGCGCTCTGCAGGCGGCTCCCCAGCGCGCTTGGGCGGCGCGCTCGCAGCGAAATCACAGGTTCAACAGTTGCGGCCATGGCTAGGAATACCTGATACGCGGGTCGATTACGGCATAGAGCAAATCAACCAGCAAATTGATCATGATGTAAATGGCGGCCAGCAGCAGCGTCATCGCCTGCACAATCGGGTAGTCGCGCGCGATGATGCTATCCAGCAGCCACTTGCCCACGCCGTTCCATGAGAAAATGGTTTCCGTGAGCACCGCGCCACTCAGCAAAGCGCCCAGTTGCAGGCCAATGACGGTCACGATAGGCAGAAGCGCGTTCCGCAGGGAGTGGCGCAGCACAATGGTATTGCTGCGCAGCCCTTTGGCGCGGGCCGTGCGGATGTAGTCCTGGTTGAGCGTCTCTAGCATGGAAGAGCGCGTGATGCGGGCGATAATCGCGGTGGGGATGGTGGAGAGGGTGAGCGCGGGCAGGGCCAGGCGGCGCAGGGCTTCTTCCAGCACGGCCCAGTCGCCGCGCAGGATGGCATCCACCGTATACAGCCCGGTGATGGGTTCAAAGTCGCGCACCAGGTTAATATCCATCCGCCCCACAAAAGGTAACCAGCCCAGTTCCACCCCAAAAACATAGATCATCAACAGGCCCAGCACAAAAATGGGGATCGAAACCCCGGTGAGCGCGAACATCATCACGGCGGTGTCGATGATGGTATTGCGGTTGATGGCCGCGATGATGCCCATCGGCAGGCCCACCGCCATCGAGATGACCATGGCCGCCAGCGCAAGCTCGATTGTGGCCGGAAAGCGTGTGCGTAATTCGTTATTAATGGAAACGTTGCCCCGCGCCGAACGGCCCAGATCGCCTTCCAGAATGTTGCCCATCCAGTTAACATATTGAACGTGTAAGGGGCGGTTGAGGCCCAGTTGCTCGCGGATGCGCTCCACGTTTTCCGGGGTGGCGCGGTCGCCCAGGATGCCCACCGCCGGGTCGCCAGGGATGAGGTGCAAAATCGAAAAACTGAGCACGGAAATCCCCAGAAGGACCGGCACAGATTCCAACAGGCGGCGCAGGATATACGTCATCATTAGCGGACAGAACCCTTACTACCCTTGCTGGCGCATTGTAGCGCCTCTGAAGGGGATAGCAAAGGGCGGGGAGTGCCCCCGCCCTCGCCCAAACGGTCAATCAGGGGTGCCGTGCAGCGCCTAGTTCACGCTGACGGTCTTGTACAGCTCCTTGGCAAAGGGGCTGGGGATGAAGCCAGAAACCCGGCTGTTGAAGGCCAGCGGCACTTCGCCATGCGCCACGAAGACGCGGCCAGACTCCGCGGCCAGCAGCGCTTCGGCATCCAGGTAGGCTTGCTCGCGGGCGGCAAAGTCCGTGGCAGAGCGGGCGAATTGCAGCAGTTCCGCAATTTCGGCGTTCTGGTACCAGCCTTCGCGGGCCAGTGGTTCGTCAATGTCGTGGAAGAAGTAGCCAATGAAGTTGTCCGGGTCGCCGTTGTCGCCGGTCCAGCCCAGCGGATACAGGCCCAGCAGGTTGCCGTTGGAGCGTTCGCTCAGGAAGGTCGCCCAGTCACCGGCGGTGGCCAGTTCGGCCTGGATGCCCACTTCGGCCAGCATGTCCGCCACGGCGGTGCTAATGGCTTCGGGGTCCGGGTTGTAGGGGCGCACCACAGGCATCACATACACCTGGAAGGGGATGGTATCCACCACTTCATCGGTCACGGTGCCGTCTTCGTTCTGGCCCAGCACGTTCAGTTCGCTCAAGCCATCCGGGTAGCCCGCCTGGGCCAGCAACTCGCGGGCCAGTTCGGGGTCGTAGGGGGTCTGGAGTTCGGCGTTAAAGCCGGTGGAGATGGTGGGCGGGTGGAAGGTGTTGGCCGCCACCGCGTTGGGGTAGAAGGCGTCCACAATGGCCTGGCGGTCAATGGCCAGCGAGACGGCCTGGCGCACCAGCGGGTCGCGGAACTCTGCAATGCGGTAGTTGAAGGCGAAGTACAGCACATTGAAGGACGGGCGATAGGTCACGTAGAAGTCGCTGCTGTTTTCCAGCGCAGGGATGTCTTCCACGTTGGGCTGCTCGAAGCCGTCCAATTTCGCCCGCCTGCAAGGCCGCAAAGCGCGCGGCGTTGTCCGGGATCACGCGCCACACGATCTGGTCCAGGTTACCGGAGATCTCGCCCCAGTAGTCCGGGTTGCGTTCCACCACCACGCGGTCGTCGCTGATCCATTCCACAAAGCGGAAGGGGCCGGTGCAAACGAAGCCAACTTCCGGCGTGCCGTAGCTGGCGCCGAATTCTTCCAGGGCGGCGGGGCTGGCAAACTGAAAGTTGGACATGGCCAGGTTGTTCAGGATGGAGGGCAGCGGCGCGGCCAGGGTCAGGGTCAGCTCATATTCGCCCGTTGCTTCGACGCTGCTGATGATGCTGCTGTCGTCAAAGCCGCTGAACTGCGCTTCGAAGTACTCAAAGACCTGGCCTTCTTCGTCCAGGTGGGCCGGGTGGTCCGTCAGGCGCCAGCGGTCAAAGTTATACTTGGCGGCTTCGGCATTAAAGGGGGTGCCATCGTGGAAGGTCACGCCCTCTTGCAGTTGGAAGACCCAGGTCAGGCCGTCTGGGCTTACTTCCCAGCTGCTGGCCAGGTTGGGGGTGGGGTTGGTGGTGCCTGCTTCAAAGGAGAGCAAGCCTTCGCAGCCCTGGTTCGAAACATTGAGCGAGATACCGTCTGTCACCACGGCGGGGTCCAGCGCCACCGGGTTCCCGAAGGTCCCAAAGGTGAACACGTTTTCCTGCGCGTTCGCCAGGGGCAGGGCGGCGGCAACCAGGGTTGCCAACACCAGCAAAACAAACGAGCTTACGCATAAAACTAACTCCTTAACTGACTTGAATGGTTCAGTGGACAGTCCATTTTCCGCGCAATCAGCCGGAAAAAATATTTGGTAATTCTAGCGTCAAGGGGAAAAGAGCAC
>JAAUUD010000045.1 GCA_012031655.1 Anaerolineae bacterium
CGTCAGCGTCGTCTTCCCGTGGTCGACGTGCCCAATCGTGCCAATGTTGACGTGAGGCTTCGTCCGCTCAAACTTCGCCATTGCTCAAGCTCCTCTTTCCTACTCTTTAGAACAACTTTCCTGAAAAAAGGCTGGGGGGCGGCTTAGCCCCCCTTCATGATTTCCTCGCGAATGCTCTGGGGCACCTGGTGGTAGCCAGAGAACTCCATCGTAAAGTTGCCGCGCCCTTGCGTCATGCTGCGCAGGTCCGTGGCATAGCCAAACATCTCGCCCAGCGGCACAATGGCCCGGATGGACGAAACACCCTCGCCGCGCGGCTCCATCCCTTCGATGATGCCACGCCGAGAGGACAGGTTGCCGATGATGTCGCCGGTGTAATCATCTGGAGCCACCACTTCAACACGCATCCTAGGCTCCAGGATGGCCGGGCTGGCCTTCTGCACGCCTTCCTTCAGGCACATCGAACCCGCAATGCGGAACGCCATTTCGGACGAGTCCACGTCGTGGATGGCACCGTCAACCAGCTTGGCCCGCAGACCAACCACCGGGTACCCGCCAGCACGCCGCCCTTCATGGCGTCCATCACGCCCATCATCGTGGGCTTGATCCATTCCTTGGGGATGGTGCCACCACGAATCTGGTCTTCGAAGATGAACTGCTCGTCGCGGAAAATCTTGCGATCACTCGATTCCTCGGCGCCTTCCAGATCACTTTCGGTGATCGGCTCGAACTCCATCACCACGCGGGCATATTGGCCGCTACCGCCCGTCTGGCGCTTGAAGGTGGTGTCGATGCGGACGGACTTGGTGATGGCCTCGCGGTAAGAGACGCGCGGCTTGCCCACGTTGGCATCCACCTTGAACTCGCGGCGCAGGCGATCCACCAGCACTTCCAGGTGCAGCTCGCCCATGCCTTTGAGCAGGGTCTGGCCGGTTTCCTCGTCCGTCTTGACCTGGAAGGTCGGGTCTTCTTCTGCCAGTTTGTGCAGCGCATCGGCCATTTTGTCGCGGTCAGCGTTGCTTTGCGGCTCGATGGCAATCTCGATCACCGGCACAGGGAAGCTGATCTTCTCCAGCACGATGGGTTTATCCGGTGCGGAAAGGGTTTCGCCCGTGAAGGTGTTCTTCAGGCTGAGGGCCGCCGCAATGTCGCCCGCGTGGATTTCTTCGATGTCCTCGCGCTTATCCGCAAACATGCGCACCAGGCGCCCAATGCGTTCGCGCTTGCCCTGGGTCGAGTTGGTGACGGTTGAGCCGGTCCGCAACACGCCGGAATAAACGCGAATGAAGGCCAGACGTCCCACAAAGGGGTCCGTGGCGATCTTGAACACCAGCGCCGAGAGCGGTTCTTCGTCGCTGGGTTGGCGCTCCAGCAGCACTTCTTCATCATTCGGATCCGTGCCAGTGACCGACGGGATGTCCAGTGGCGAGGGCAGGAAGTCAATCACCGCGTCCAGCAACATCTGCACGCCCTTGTTCTTGAGGGCCGACCCGCACAGGATGGGCTGGGCTTTGTTGGCGATGGTTGCGCGGCGCAAAGCAGCGTGCAGTTCTTCGTCCGAGATTTCCTCTTCCATCAGGAATTTCTCAGTCAGTGCTTCGTCTGCTTCGATGATGGCATCCATCATCTGTTGCCGGGCTTCTTCGGCTTCTTCGCGCAGGTCCGCCGGGATTTCCACGCGCTTGATGTCCGTGCCCAGATCGTTGCCGTAGGTCACCAGTTCCATCGAGAAGAGATCAACAATGCCTTTGAAGGCATCGCCATCACCATAGGGATACTGGATCGGGATGGGGTTGGAGGTCAGGCGCTTGCGGATGGAATCCAGCGAACGCTCGAAGCTCGCCCCCGTGCGGTCCAGCTTGTTAATGAAGCAGATGCGCGGCACCTTGTATTCGTTGGCCTGGCGCCAAACCGTTTCGGACTGAGGCTCCACGCCCGCCACGCCATCAAAAACCACCACGCCGCCATCCAGCACGCGCAGGCTGCGTTGTACTTCCGCTGTAAAGTCCACGTGGCCTGGCGTGTCAATCAGGTTGATGGTGTAGGCCTGGTCGTGGCGCGTCCAGCTGGAGGTAATCGCGGCTGCGGTGATGGTGATGCCGCGTTCTTTTTCCTGCGCCATCCAGTCCGTGGTCGCGGCCCCTTCGTGCACCTCACCGATCTTGTGGATCATGCCGGTGTAGTAGAGGATGCGTTCGGTAGTGGTGGTTTTACCGGCATCAATGTGCGCGATGATGCCGATATTGCGCAGGTACCTCAGATCGAGTTTTTCGTTTGCAGAACCCTTAGCCATTTTCGCCTCTGTGTGTTACTACCAACGATAATGGGCAAACGCACGGTTGGCCTCGGCCATTTTGTGCGTGTCCTCACGCTTCTTGATGGAATTCCCCTGGCCATTCGCGGCGTCCATGATCTCGTTGGCCAGTTTTTCCGCGATGCTGCGCCCATTGCGCGAACGTGCCGCTTGCAACAGCCAGCGCGTGGCCAGGCTAAAGCCGCGGTCGGGGTCCACTTCCACCGGCACCTGATAGGTCGAACCGCCCACACGGCGCGGCTTGACTTCGACCGAGGGGGAAACGTTGCGGATGGCCCGCTCAAAGATTTCGACCGGGTCAGCAGCCTGGCGCTGCTCAACGAGGTCCATGGCCTCATAGAACAGGCGCTGGGCGGTGCTCTTCTTGCCACGGTACATCATGCGGTTGACGAACATCTGCATCCGCAGATTGTTAAAACGCGGGTCCGGGGGGATGCGCCGCTTGCTGGGTGAGTTACGCCGTGGCATGGCCTATTTCTTCCCTCTCTTGGCGCCGTACTTGCTGCGCCCTTGCTTACGATCCTTAACGCCGTCAGTATCCAGCGTGCCGCGCACAATGTGATAACGCACGCCGGGCAGGTCCTTCACACGCCCACCACGAATCATCACCACGCTGTGTTCTTGCAGGCTGTGGCCCTCGCCGGGGATGTAGGCGGTGACTTCGATCTGGTTGGAGAGGCGCACACGGGCGACCTTCCGCAGGGCCGAGTTCGGCTTTTTGGGCGTCATGGTGCGGACTTGCGTGCAAACCCCGCGCTTTTGCGGTGCTCCTTTAGGTTGGCGCGTCCGCTTCTGCTGAAACGAGTTCAGCGTATACTGAAGCGCCGGTGCGGTACTCTTCTTCTTTTTGGGCTGGCGGCCCTTGCGCACGAGCTGGTTGATGGTTGGCATAAAGCAAAAACTCCGCAATCACTCTGGCTAGCTAGCGCGCAAACAGGCGTTGGAACGCCTGTTTGCTGGCACAACACGAGGCTACCACGATTAAAATACGTGGGTAGCCTCATGTTTATGGGCTTCGATTCCTTGCCCCATTGCCTTCCCTTGAAGGGTGTGCAAGGCGTGGTTCCACCGTTTGCGTCTCGCAATAGTAGCAGTGGGGTAGGGGTGTGTCAAGCGTGCTTTTCGCGCAGCTACGCGCGGGTGTGCAGGATGTGTTAGGATAGAACCAGGGCAGACCGGGCGCCAGGGATGGGGCGCGCTGGCGTTTTTGATGGCTATACCTCAACCAAAGGAAAACCTCTATGTATCCCGAACTTCGTGACAAAGTGGTGCTGATCACTGGTGCATCCGGTGCCCTGGGGCACGCGGTGGTGCTCTACTTCGCCCGGGCTGGGGCACGTATCGTAGGGATTGACCGCTCCAGCCAGCGCTTTGTGGAGTCCCTGGGTGCGGATTACAGCGCGGATTGGCTGGTTATCGAAACCGACTTGCTGGTGAGTGCCCAGATTGAGCAGATGGTTGAGACGGTGCTGGCGCAACGTGGCAGCGTGGATGTGCTCATCAACCTGGCTGGGGGCTACTATTTTGGCAAGGCGCTGGAAACCCCGAAGATCGCTGGGATTTTATGCTGGACCTCAACGCGAAAACGGCTTTCCTGGCCAGCACCATCGTGGGGCGGGCCATGGTTGCGGGGGGCAAGGGGGGGCGCATTATCAACGTAGGGGCCAAGCAGGGGCTTAGCGGCGCCGCCAACCACGCCGCCTATGGGGCCAGCAAAGCCGCCTTGTTGCGCCTGACCGAAACGCTGGCCCTGGAGCTAAAACCGGAAGGCATCAACGTAAACGCCATTATTCCTTCCATTATTGATACCACTGCTAACCGAAACACCCTGCCCAACGCGGACCCCGGGCGCTGGGTTCATCCAAACTCGCTGGCGGGGGTTATGGGCTTTTTGGCCTCCGATGCAGCCCGCGACATCAGCGGCGCCTTGATCCCGGTGTACGGTGGCACGCTTTAGCCTGGGCCTGGGGTGGGCCTTGGGAATTTTGGGGTTGTTGCTGGGGGTTGCCTGCACCAGCACCCCACAACCCGCATCCGTCACCAGTGCCCCACGCCTCTTAGCTGCGGAAACCTTGCCGTTTGCCAGCCTGACCCCGCTACAACTGGCCAGCCCAACGCCCATACCTACCCTGGGCGCAACCTTGCCCGCGCCCACGGAAATCGCCAGTGGTAAACCTGTGGGCCTCATTACGCGCACGCCACCGCCTTCCTTAACGCCCACGCGCACTCCCCGCCCGACCCGCTCGCCCGTGCCCACAACCGCCCCGAATGCAACCCTTGCTCAAACACGGCAGCCAACGGCCACCCCCTGGCCACAGCAATCCCCAACCGAGGTAGCCAACCGACCCACTGTGTCCTCCATCATCCCGGCGGAAGGTTGCCAGTATGCCTGGTTTTTTGCGCCTGCCCCGCCCAACTGTCCCCAAACAGAAGCTGTGAGCAGCCCAGCCGGTCTAGTTATCATGCAGCAGGGGTATATGCTATGGTTGGCGCGTAGCCTGAGTGTTTTGCCCTTTTGCGGATGGCGCGCAGCCTGCCTGGGCGTTTGCGGTGGACGCCTATGTTGAGGGACAATTGGAGGATGAGGCCAACCCGGCTTTGGCCCAGGGCAGCACACAACCGCCAGGGCGTTTTGGGCTGGCCTGGCGAACGCAACCGCCTGGGGTCAACGTCTGCGTGGGGTGCTGGCAGCCGAAGTGACCTATGTGGCGCGCATTCAAACGGATAGCGTTACCCGAACCCGGTACATCACCGGGCCAAACCAGGAAGTCTTTGCCCTTTTGGCGGATCAATCAACCTGGCAACGCATTCAATAGAAAGGAAAACAAGCCGTATGAGCAAAAAGATCGCGATTTCTACGGGTGGCGGCGATGCCCCGGGCCTGAACGCCGTGATTCGGGCCGTAACCCTCACCGCACATAATGTCTATGGCTGGGAAACGGTGGGCTTGCGTAACGGCTTTGATGGCGTGATGGCTGGAGAACCGCCCATCTTGCTGAGTCTGGAGCGCGTGCGCGACATCGTGAGCCGAGGTGGGACCATCCTGGGCGCGGCCAACCGGGGCAACCCTTTTCAGCGCCCGTTGCAGCAACCCGATGGCAGCTTTGTGCATGTGGATGAATCCGACCGGGTGGTGGAGCACATGCAGAAGGAAGGCATCGAGGCGATTATCCTGGCGGGTGGCGATGGGACGATGGCCATCGCGCAGATGCTCTATGAAAAAGGGGTGCCGGTGGTGGGGGTCCCCAAGACTATAGACAACGACCTGGGCGGCACAGACCGCACCTTTGGCTTTGATACGGCGTTGAACATCGTGACGGAAGCCCTGGACCGCCTGCACACCACCGCCGAAAGCCATCACCGCGTGATGTTTCTGGAGGTGATGGGCCGCCACGCAGGGTGGATCGCGTTGCACGCCGGGGTTGCTGGCGATGCTGATGTTATCCTGGTGCCAGAAATCCCCTTTACCATCGAAGCAGTCTGCGAGAAAGTGCGCCAGGTGCGTGCCAGCGGGCGCCTGCATAGTTTGATTGTGGTCGCGGAGGGCGCCGCGCCCGCCGGAGGGACGCAGCAGTTCTACATTGATAGCGTCGATGGACAGGAGGGGCGCCTGGGCGGGATTGCCCAACTGGTGAGCCAGCAAATTACCCGTTGCCTGGATGTGGAAACCCGCGTCACAGTGCTGGGGCACATCCAGCGCGGCGGCACGCCCACCAACATTGATCGCTGGCTGGGCACGCGCTTTGGGGCGAATGTCGTCCACCTGGTAAAAGAAGAAAAATGGGGCTATATGGTCGGTCTGCGCGGCGATGAAATCGTCCATCTGCCGATTGCGGAAGCGATTGCCGAGCTTAAACGGATTGAGCCGCAGGGCGAGCCAGTGCGCACGGCGCGTGGCCTGGGCATCTCCTTTGGGGACGAAAGCTAAAGCCAAAATCGGCACAACAGTGCAGGGCATTTATGCGTATTGGAAGTTGAGGGAGGCAGCCATGAATCACCATTCCATAGCACAGCAGGGCGTTATCTGGGCGGACCTGAGCGCGCGCGGGTGCCTGCATTTAACTGAGCGCGATCGGCTGGACCTGATCCATCGCATGTCCACCGGCAACTTGGCTGCCCTCCAGGCTGGCCAGGCTGCCGAAACTGTGCTCACGACCCCCATTGGGCGCATCATTGACCTGGTAACCGTGCTCCATGCCGGCGAGGAAGCTTTTGCGATCACCGGGGCCGGGCGGGGGGAGGCGATTTATGGCTACTTGCGGCGCAATATCTTCTTTAATGATCGCATCCGGGTCACGCTGTTGGGGGCAGAGACGCGCCTGTTGGGGCTCTATGGCCAGGCTGCCGCAGCAACCCTGGCCCGGGCCTTGCCCGCTGCGGCAGAACTGCCTTTGCTGCACTTCATAGAAGTGGACGGTGTGCGCGTGCTTCAGGTCAAACCCCTGCCTGCGGATGGTGCGGGCTATTGGCTGCTGGGGGCGCCAGAAGCGGTTGCAGCCTGGCAAGCCCGCCTGGCGCCAGAAGCGCCGGTCGCTGACCCTGCCACACTGGAACTTTTGCGCATTGAGGCGGGGCACCCAGGGACGCAGGCAGAGCTCACCGAAGACTACATTCCCCTGGAGGCGGGCCTCTGGGATGCGGTGAGTTTTAACAAGGGCTGCTACACTGGACAAGAAATCATTGCGCGGATGGAAAGCCGGGGAAAACTGGCCAAGCTGCTGGTGCGCTTGCAAGCTACGGAGGCGCTCGCGAGGGGCGAGGACCTCTACCACGAGCAGCAGAAGGTTGGGCAGGTCACCAGCGTGGCCCAGCACCCGGATGGGCACCACCTGGCCCTGGGCTTTGTGAAGCCGGTTGCTGCCGCAGCTTCGACGCTATACACCGCGCAGCAAACCTCGGTGGCGTTGTTGGGCATCGCGGGCACCCAGCCGGAAAGGAGCTGAGATGGCTTGCTTGTTCACGTTAATCGGGCGCAGCATTGGGTTGGCGCTGGCCGCTACTTTTGTAATGGCCATTAGCAGCGCAGTGTGGGCCGTGAACTTTCAGACAACCGCCCTGGATTCCAGCACCTATGTAGACACTTTTGCCGAACAGAACGCCTATGAAAACCTGGTGCCGCTTATCCTGCCCGCGCTGACGGCTGCCCTGGCGGAAGATGGCCGCGCCAATCCCATCCCGGGCACCATCCCTTTCGAGGACATCATCAATAACATTGACCAGGACGACTGGCAGGAGATTTCAAGAGAGGTTATCCCGCCGGAATACCTCCAGACTGAAGCCGAACGTAACCTGACGGTCTTCTTTGAATTTGCCAATGGGGAACGCCGCCGGCTGGAGATGAGCTTTAGCACCGGGACCTTGCGCGGAAACCTGCTGGGAACGCCTGGCGAGCAGATGATCAACCAACTCTACACCGCTCTGGAGCCCTGTTCCCAGGAGCAGGAAAGTCAGTTGCAGCGCTTTCTGGATGGCGAAGCAGGGGTAGACTTTCCATATTGCAAACCGGATAGCCCGGACCTCCAGCGCCAGACCTTTGGCGTATTAAGCGATGCCAAAAACGAACTGGCGAATGACCTGCCGGATGTCTGGAACGTGCGCGAGCGCCGTGCCGAAGCAGAAAACATCTCACTCAACGAGGTGGACCAGCGCTTCTACGAGGAAATTCAGGTACCTGCGGTGCTCTACCGCCAGTTGGCGCCGCTGGCCTTTCTGTTGCCTTCGGCTTCCTGGCGTTGATCGTTATCGTCACCGTGCGGTCGGCCAAGGGTTTTTTGCCTGGATTGGCTGGTCGGTCGCAGCGGCAGGGATGGTTGCCCTGTTGCCGCTGGTGCTGGTCCCGCTGATTTTGCCGGCCTTGTATGGCAGCACAGGTGATGACATTGATGCCTTTCAGGCAGAAACGTTGCGCGGCCTGGGGCGGTCCTTTTTGGCAGACTTCACTACGCCGGTACTCATCCAGGGTGCTTTATTGGTGGCCATGGGCTTTTTGCTGGTTTTTATTGCCGTGCTGCTGCGCAACCCCAACGAGGCGGAAGAAGAAATGTTGAGGGGAGCGGTGGTGGCCCCGCCTGGCTATCCGATGCAGCCCAGGTTGGGTTCTACACCCACCTTTCCCCCCTTGATGTCCAGCACGCCTTCACCAACACCGTCCCTGACGCCCAACCTGCCCTATCTGCCACAACCTCCCGCGCTGCCCTCCCTGCCGAGCGCACCTACTCCGCCGCTGTGGCCGGGTCCACCGACCGAGCCGCCCGGGCAGGCAGACGGAGAGCAAAGCGCGGGGAGCGCTAATCAAGCGTCAGGGGGTGGCACGGCAGGTTAAAGGCTTCGGCCACAGGTGCATAAACCAGTTTGCCCCGATAGGTGTTGATGCCTGTCCGGAGCGCTGGATCGTTCATCACGGCGGCGTGTAATCCCTGATCTGCGATGGCCAGGGCATAGCGCAGGGTTGCGTTGCTCAGGCCGTAGGTGCTGGTGCGCGGCACAGCGCCGGGCATGTTAGCCACCCCATAATGCAGCACCTCATCCACAAAATAGATAGGATCACTATGTGTGGTGGGGTGGGTGGTTTCCACGCAGCCGCCCTGGTCCACGGCCACATCCACAATGACGCTGCCCGGTTGCATCAGGCGCAGCATCTCGCGCGTGATGAGGTGGGGGGCGCGTGCCCCGGCGATGAGGATGGCGCCAATGACCGCATCCACCGTTGGCAGCAACTTCTCGATGGTCGCTCGGCTAGAAGCCAGCGTCGTCACGTTGCCAGGCAGGATTTCGCTTAGATAGCGCAGGCGGCTGAGGTTGATATCCAGAATGGTCACGTTGGCGCCCATCCCTGCCGCGACCATAGCGGCATTGGTGCCCACGGTGCCACCACCCAGCACCATCACATTCGCCGGGAAGACCCCAGGAATGCCGCCCATCAGCATCCCGCGCCCGCCGTGCGGTTTTTCCAGGTAGTGGGCAGCAATCTGGGTGGCCATCTTACCCGCCACCTCGCTCATCGGCTGGAGCAGGGGTAAGGTGCCATCCGCCAATTCGACCGTTTCGTAAGCCACGCCCATCACGCCGCTGTCAATCATCACGCGGGTCAGTTCTTCGGTGGCGGCCAGGTGCAAATAAGTAAATAAAATGAGGTCATCGCGCAAAAAAGGATACTCGACTGGCTGAGGCTCCTTCACCTTCATGATCATCTCGGCGCGGCGCCAGGTTTCTTCTGCTGTGTAGGTGATCTCGGCGCCCGCCTGGGTGTATTCCTGATCGCTAAAGCCACTCCCCACCCCGGCGTTGACTTCCACATAGACCTGGTGGCCGTGACGGGTCAGTTCTTTGACCCCTCCTGGCGGCATAGCCACGCGATATTCGTTATCTTTAATCTCTCTGGGGATGCCAATTTTCATGCGCATGATTCTCCACGGGTTTTGCAGCAATTTTTTGCCTGTATTGTCTGGTTTTTTGCGGGGCTTGGCAAGCCTGGCTTGGCCAAAGGTAATTCTCGCGAAATCAATACGGCAGTTGACAGGCAAAAAAAGGATATGCTAATCTCAAGGCTATCACCCGTTGTTGCCTCCTCAAGGTTTTACGCGAAGGGTTCTGTGCATGATAGACGCAGTAGAAGTTAAAATTGATAGTATTCGCGTCAGCTTAATGTCGCAACATCGCGTTGTGATGCTAAAGGATCTGACCAACGAACGCTATTTGCCCATCTGGATTGGCCCTGCCGAAGCCGACGCCATCACCATCGAACTGCAAAACATGGTCGAAGTTGAACGCCCCCTGGCGCACGATTTGCTGAATTCAGTGATCGGTGAGCTGGGTGGTGAGGTGAAGTACATCCTGGTAAATGACATGCGCGATGATATCTTCTACGCGCAGTTGGTGATCGAGCAAAATGGCAAAACCCACCGTATAGACTCGCGCCCGAGCGATGCTATTGCGCTGGCGGTGCGGGCCAAAGTGCCGATTTATGTGGCCGACAAGGTGATGGACATTGCTATTACGCCAGAAGAAGATGTGCAATTTGCGGAAGGCGGCGCGCGACCGTGGATGATGACAAACTGAGCCTGTTTAAAGACTTCGTGGAATCGCTGGACCTCGACGATCTCGAAGACAATAACTGAGGTGCGTTCTTCTCTCTGCACACGGGGTGAAAAGGGCAGCCAGGGGCTGTCCTTTTTGCTGAAGGAGCCTGCCTCGCCATCATGACAACGGCCTCGCCAGAATCTCTCCAGATGGCCCCCCACAGCCAGGAAGCCGAAGAAGCGGTGCTGGGGGCGGTGCTGATTAACCCGGGGGTTTTTCCCGAGATTGCCGCCTTCCTCACGCCGGCGGATTTTTTCATTTTGCGCCATGGCTGGGTCTGGGAAGCCATGACGCGCCTGAGCGAGCGCGACGAACTGATTGAGTATCTGACGGTAGTGGAAGAACTACGCGCTCAGGAGCGGCTGCGGGATGTGGGAGGGGCAGCGTACATCACCTATCTGGCCAGCAATGTCGCCAGTTCTCTGCACGCCGAAGCCTATGCGCGCATCGTGGAACGCAGTGCGCTGCGGCGCCGTATGCTAGAAGCGGCAACGGACATCGCCAAGCTGGCCCGCGAAGAAGCCGCCGACATCAATGAGGTCATCGACCAGGCCGAAAGCGCGCTTTTCACTGTCACCGAGCGGCGCCTCAAGCGCGATACCATCCCGATCCACCTGGCGGTGAACGACTATTTCGAAAAGGTCGAGGAGCTATACCACAATCGTGATGCCTCGATTGGCGTTCCGACGGGCTTCACGGACCTGGATAACCTGCTAGGGGGCCTGCAAAAAAGCGACCTCTT
Organism: Anaerolineae bacterium; assembly: GCA_012031655.1. Lineage (GTDB taxonomy): Bacteria > Chloroflexota > Anaerolineae > Aggregatilineales > J027 > JAAUUD01. The sequence goes on from JAAUUD010000045.1 coordinate 11,136, forward strand.
GATCCTGGCGGCGCGCCCCGGGGTGGGCAAAACCTCGTTGATGCTGAACATTGCCCTGAATGCAGCCCGCAGTCGGGCCAGGGTAGCCGTCTTTAGCCTGGAAATGAGCAACGATCAGCTGATCCAGCGTCTGATTTCCACCGAGACCGCCATTAACTCGCATAAGTTGCGCCTGGCGGAGCTGGACTCTGAAGAGTGGCGCCGCTTTGTGGAAGCTTCTGGGAAGCTCAGCGAACTCCCCATTTACCTGGACGACACCCCCGCGCTGAGCATCATGCAGTTGCGCACCAAATGCCGCCGGTTGTATCGGGAAACGGGCCTGGACCTGGTGGTGGTTGACTATTTGCAGCTCATGACCGCCGGGGAAAGCTCCAGCCGCAACGACAACCGCGTGCAGGAGGTCAGCGCCATCTCGCGCGGGCTTAAAGAGCTGGCCCGCGAACTCAACGTGCCGGTGCTGGCCGGGGCGCAGCTTTCGCGTTCTGTGGAACAGCGCACAGATAAGCGCCCGCAGCTTTCTGACCTGCGCGAAAGTGGTTCTTTGGAACAGGATGCCGATATCGTGCTGTTCATCTATCGGGATGAGCTTTACAATGAAGCCACCGAGCGCCCGAACGAAGCCGATATCATCGTGGCCAAACACCGCAATGGTCCCACCGGCACGGTGGTGCTGTTCTTCCGCAAGGCGCTCACGCAGTTTGTGAACCTAGCACGGGTGAATATTGATCTGGAAGGGCTGTAGGCAGGGCAAGAAGGGGCACGATGGAGGTTTTCAGCGGATTTCCGCCTGGCAAACAGGCGTTGGTGAGCGTGCCGGCGCTGTTCTTTAGCGAGTTGCTGCCGCGCATTGACCACCTGGGCGAACTCAAGGTGACGCTGTATTGCCTGTGGGCGGTGCAAGTGCAGCCTTCGGAGTATCCGCACGTCCGTTTTTCGGAAGCCTGCACGGATGAAAGCCTGTTACGCAGCCTCCCTGCGCGCCCGGATGATGCCACCGACGCCCTGCGCGAGAGCTTCGAGCGGGCGGTGATGCGCCGTAGCCTGTTGCACGTTCGCCTGACCCTCTCCATGGGCGAAGAGGACTTCTTCTTCATCAACACAGAACGCGGACGCGCCGCAGTCGAAGCCCTGCAAGCCGGGCAGTGGATGCCCGAAGGCACCCGCGCCCCGCTGGGGTTGCAGGTGGTGCGCCCCAGCGCTTTTGCGGTCTACGAAAGCAGTATTGGTCCGCTCACACCGATGATTGCCGATCATCTGGCAGAGGCGCTCAAAGAACATGGCGAAGGGCAGTGCTGGCGGCCATCCAGGTTGCGGTGGAAAAGCAAATTCGCCGTTGGACTACATCCAGGCTGTTCTGGAGCGCAAGCGCCACGACCGCGAAAAGATAGCCCGCGCTCCACCGCGCAACGCATGGCCGCGCTCGAAGCCAAATATGCGGACCTGATGCCCGATGACGACGAATGAAGCCATCTTGCTGTGCGAAGTATGCGGAGGGATGGGCGTTATCACTCGCGCAGTGCCGATTGATCACCCGGATTTTGGCAAGTCTTTCCCCTGCCCAAACTGCAACACCGCCGCCTTGCGCCGCCGCGATAGCATCGCCCGCATGAGCAACCTGGAACACTTTCAGGATAAGACTTTTGCAACCTTCCAGACCGAACTGACCTACCTGGATGAACGCCAGAATGCCGCGCTGCGCATCGCGCTGGACCGCGCCCTGGGTTTTGCCCAGCAGCCGCGTGGTTGGTTGCTGTTCATGGGCAACACTGGCACTGGCAAAACGCACCTGGCCGCCGCCATCGCGCACGAGGCAGTAGCACGCAGCATTCGCACCATCTTTGTGACGGCGCCAGATTTTGCTGGATCATCTGCGCGCCACCTTTGCGCCCAGTGCGGAAGTCAGCTACGACCAGCGCTTTGATACCCTCAAGAATGTGGAGCTGCTGATCATCGATGATCTGGGTGCAGAGAGTGCCAGTCAATGGGCGCAGGAGAAGCTCTACCAACTGCTGAACCATCGCTACAATGGGCGACTGCCTACGGTGATCACGACCAATGTTGATGAAGATCGGTTTGAGGAGCGCATCGCCAGCCGTTTGCTGGATACCCAGCTCACGCTGCAACTGCGTTTTATCCTGCCAGACTATCGGCGGGGTGGGCATGATCTGAACGTCAACGCCGCCGCCGCAGACCTCACCAACCTCTCCCGCTACCAGAGCATGAACTTTGATAATTTTCTGTTGCCTTTTTCTGATGACCGCGCCGTGAAGAATATTCGCCGGGTGCAGCGCTACGCTCAGGAGCCGGCTGGCTGGCTGGTCATCGTTGGGGGACCGGGCGCAGGCAAAACGCACCTGGCCGCCGCCATTGCCAATAGCTGGCAACCGGGCCAGGGCAACAAACCTATGATGGTCAGCACGCTAGACCTGATGGATTATCTGCGGGCCACCTTCAACCCGGCGGCAGCGGTCAGCCTGGCCAACCGCTTCGAGGAAATCCGCCGTGCCCCCTTGCTGGTGCTGGATGACTTCAGCGTTTCGGAAAAGACCTCAGAATGGGTGGCGCAGAAGCTCTTTCAGCTGCTTGATTTCCGCTATCTGACCCACCTGCCCACGGTGATAACGCTCAGTGATACCGCCGCCAGCAGCCTCGAGAAGCAACACCCTGAATTGCACAGCCGCCTGGCTGACACCCACCTGGTCACCTGGATTATCCTCAACCTGCCGGATTATCGGCGTTCTCGCCGCGCCTGAACAGCAGATAACGGTTGGCGGCATCTGCTCGATAATCGGCCAGCAGGGGCAGCCCATCGACCAACCGCGCCGCTTCTTCGGCATCGGTATAGTGACAGTAGCGCAGGGCTGCCGTATCACGGCGCCAGTCCAGCAGATAATCACCGGGTTCCAGGGCCAGGTTGCGGTAGGGCGGTGGGGCGGCCTCCCAGGGCACGATGCGCTCCCGCCAGTTCGCTTGCTCATAAAACAGCCAGAGCGTGATCGCCAGCAGGCCAGTGGGCGCAGTCCAGGCCCAGGCACGGTGCACCAGGCGTTGCCGTTCTGCAAAACTGGGGATGTGGTGCAGCACCCCAAACAGCGCCACCAGATCAAAACGTTCGGTTGGGGTATAGTGCAGCAGGTTGGCAACCTGCAAATGATGCGCGACCCCGGCTTGTTGCAGCGCACTGGCGGCGGTCTTCAGCAAGGCCGGGCTGCTATCTACCCCATGATAAACAATGGGCAGGGGCTGAGATTCATGCAAAATAGGCCCAGGCGGGCATTGCCACAGCCCAGGTCCAGCACGCGCAACGGCGCTTCTGCCGTTGGCAGGTGTTGCAGCAAGGGCCGCCATCCCGCCCAGGGGCGTTGACGGGTGGCGTCAAAGCTGCTGGCCACCGCCTGGTAAAATGCCCGGTTGAGCTGATCAAGCAAGTGAAGGGTGCTCGCGTCCATGAAATCCCATTATACCTTCGATGCCGCGCCCCATCGGGAACCCTTGTTGGCCATTCTGCGCCAGGTCCAGGCCCAGCCAGACCTGCCCCGCGCTGAACTGGAGCGTTTGATTCGGCGGCACCCGCGCCAGGGCAGCGGCCTTTTTTCGCGCAACCAGCTCATCCAGGGCTACCGTCAATTGAGCGCGGAGGGGGCGCTACCCTTTGACCCGGCGGTCATCGCATGTTTGCAGCGCAAACCCACCCGCACCATCTCGGGTGTAACGCCAGTCACCGTATTGACGCGCCCGTATGCCTGCCCAGGCACCTGCATCTTCTGCCCGAACGACGTTCGGATGCCCAAAAGCTACCTTTCGCACGAACCCGGCGCGCAACGGGCGGAGCAAAACGCCTTCGACCCCTACCTGCAAACTTACTCGCGCTTGCTGGCGCTGCGCAGCATTGGCCACAGCACAGATAAGGTCGAGATCATCATCCTGGGGGGTACATGGTCATTTTACCCGGAGCCTTACCAGATTTGGTTTGTGAAGCGCGTGTTCGACGCCCTGCACGATTTTGGCCGTGATGAGGATCGCCGGGCGGAGGTCGAAGCGGCGCTGGCAGACGCGCCCTGGCACCCGGCCAACCTGCCAGACGAAGCCCTGGATGGGCGGCACCTGGCCCAGACCTATAACCAGCGGGTGGCGCGGCTCTATGCAGCGGATGCGGCCCGCGTAGCGATCGAGTTCGCCACCTGGCAGGAACTTGCGCAGGCCCACCGTGAAAATGAGCAAGCGCCCTGCCGCTGTGTGGGGCTGGTCATCGAAACCCGCCCGGATTACCTCGATGAAGCAGAGGCCATCCGCTTGCGGCGCCTGGGGTGCACCAAGATTCAAATTGGCATCCAGAGCATGAACGATGAAGTTCTGCGCCTTAATCGGCGCGGGCACACCACCCAGCGCACGCGCGAGGCGCTACGCGCGCTCCGTCAGGCGGGGTTTAAGCTGCACGCCCACTGGATGCCTAACCTCTACGGCGCCGATCCCGCCAGCGATGCGCAGGACTTCGCCCGGCTCTTCAGCGACCCCGATATCCAACCCGATGAGCTCAAGGTGTATCCCTGCTCGCTCATCGAAAGCGCGGAGTTGATGCAGTACTACGAGCACGGCCTGTGGCGGCCCTATGAAGAGGCAGAACTGCTGGAGGTGCTGGTGGGTTGCTTCGCCAGCGCGCCGCCCTATGTTAGGCTGACCCGCGTCATTCGAGATATTCCGTCGACCGACATTGTGGTAGGCAACAAAAAGACCAACTTCCGCGAGATTGTGGAGCACGAATTGGCCGCACGTGGCATCACCAGCCGCGAGATTCGCTCCCGCGAAATTCGGGATCGCAGTATCCAGATGAACGATCTGCACCTGGAGCAGGTACGCTATTCTACCAGCGTGGGGGATGAGGTTTTCTTGCAGTTCATCACCTCAGCAGGGCAGATCGCAGGTTTTGCGCCTCTCGCTGCCTGCGCTGCCGCCTCTGGTGCCAGAACTAACCCATGCTGCCATGATCCGCGAAGTGCATGTGTATGGGAAAGCGGTGCCCCTGGGCGAGAACCAGGCGGGGCGGGCGCAACATCTGGGGCTGGGGGCGGCAACTCATCGAGCGCGCCGCAGAAATTGCCCAGGCTGCGGGGTATCAACGGCTGGCTGTCATTTCGGCGGTGGGCACTCGCGATTACTACCGCAAACGCGGCTTCCTGGATGGCGAACTCTACCAGCTTCGTCCCTTGGAGCCTGCTTAGGGTGTTGCTTCTACGGTCAGGCGTTCGCGCCAGTCTGTGATCATCGCGTAGCTGATCCCGTCAACGTAGATTAATTGCCAGATCGAGCCAAAAACGCCCAGCTCAGCCCGCAAAGCCAGGATGCGCTCTGCCAGTACAGGCCCCACCCCGGGCAAGGTCTGGAGTTCTGCGGCGCTGGCGGTGTTCAGGTTCAGGCGCATTTCGGGGTCTGGGGAGGGGGTGGCGCTGGGCACGGCTGAAGGCGGCGCGGTTGG
>JAAUUD010000046.1 GCA_012031655.1 Anaerolineae bacterium
GGAAGAGAGCAAATCGACCATCAGCCGTTTGCAGGCGACCCAGCCCGGCGTTAGTGATCTGATAGTGCACCAGCCCGGCTTCATGCTGCATCCGGGACGCGCTCGATGAGTTGTTGCTGCTGGAGTTTATCCAGGATGAAGTAAACAGACTGTGTGCCCATCAGGGTCCACTCGCGTAGGTTGCGCTGTGTGATGACCTCCTGAATTTCATCGCTGTTCATGGGGCGCTCGCTGAGGATGCTGAGCAGGGCCAGTTCAGAATCGGTCATGGCGTGTTTCCTGTGGCTGGGGGAAGGACGGGCTGCTCGGCGGCGAGCGAGGTTAGAACGCTGTTGCGACTCATGGCGGCCAGGGCTGCGATTTCTGGCAGCTGCCCTGCCAGAAAAGCAAAATCCAGGGGTTCGCGCAGGCGGGCATAGAGCCAGCCCAGGGGGCCGCTGGCCTGGCCACGTAGCCGTGCAATCAGCCGAGTGCGCTGGTTGGCGCGCCCTCCAGGCAATAGAGCAGGGTCAGGCCATAAGTGCTGCCGAAGACAGGCCGGTTGAAGTCGCCCAAAACCAGGGTGGCTTCTGGTTCCAGCACCAACACCTTCAGGCCATTGTCTAACACCTGCCCCTGGGAAAGCAACGGGAGGTCGCGCCGCAGGTAATTGATGCTGGGTCGCCCGTTGTTCGTGAGGACATCCAGGCTGTAGAAGCCGTTGCCGTCCTGGCCCATCTGGGCCAACCAACGCCAGGTCACGGCCAGGGGAGCGTCCACATCCACGGCATGGGTCAGCTCAAAATCGGGTTGGGGGATAAAGGCATCGCCGGGCAAGGGGCGCAGGGGCTCCCCAAAAACAGTGCCCCAACGCAACCAGCGTGGGCGCAACCACAGCGCATAGGCGGTGAGCGCCCCTCCAAGCAGCATGCCCCACGTTAGCGAATTGGCATCCCCTGTGGGTTTCATGAGGGTTTTTCATCCTCCTGTGTGTTTGTGGGCGCGGTGTTTTGCGCTTCCGGGTCGGCTTCTTCCTCCGCCGCCAGCGCAATCTGGTTCCAGTGTAGCTTACCCGCCAGCATATTGCGATCTAGCAACTGCTCGATGCGCTGGCAGGTGTTGCGGTAGACCTGGTCAGAATCCGTTTCAAGGGTGATCCAGACGCGGTTACGCTCGTAGTCGCAGAGCACGGCAATCGTCCCATCGCTCATACGAAGCTTCAGAATATCGGGGTCACCGGTAAGTTCTGGAGCCCGACCGAATTCCAGGTGAAGTTCCGACAGAATATAATCTGCGGGGAAGTGCGAATGGCTTAACTCAACGAGAAATTTCATAAATGGGTATTCCTGCTCACTGAATCGCCAGCTACCTATTGATTATAGTATGGTTAGCGTTTGGCGGCTTAACCACCGGGCAGGCAGTGGTTTAGGAAAACCCAATTTCTAGCAGCTATAGCCAGAGCTGCAACCTGTTGGCGCTTGTTGCGTATAGAGCCATAGATAGGGATGAGGGATAGATGCATGGATGAAAGACAAGAGCCATTTCTGGATGCTTCGGGGGCAGATCGCGATGCCCAGGAGATCATCCCCGTGCAGGTGCGGGACCAGGTCCGTGAGTCGATTCGGCGGGCTGCGCAATCGCGCGACCTGGCTGCGGAATATAAAGCCATCTACCACAGCGAAGAAAGCTACGCAGACCCCCTGAACAAGCCGCTTCGGGCGGCAGAAGGCAATAGCGGGTGGGCCGGAAAGCTCAAGTTGCCGCCGCAGCATCGCACCCGGCCTGTGGTGCCCCTGCCAGCCAACCTGAGCGACAACGAGCGCCTATGGGCAGCCCTGGCGCACGGCTCCACAGTCATCACGATTGCGGTGGGCGTGGCCACCGGTGGAATCGCAACATTGTTTGCGCTCCTGATCCCGCTGGGGATTTACCTGGCGTTTCGGCAGCGCTCCGAATTTGTGGCGCGCCATGCGCTACAAGCCTTTGTGGCGCAGGTGATAGGCACCGTGGGGTTGCTATTCTCCTGGCGACCATCCTGGTCACCTGGTTGGTGATGCTGGTGCTGGCCTTCCTGGCCATCTTTGTGCTGGTGGGGCTAATCCTGTTGCCGATGGTGGCGGTGGTAGGGGTGGTGGCACTGGCGGCGACCTTTATATTGCCGCTGGCCGTGTTGGTTTATAGCATGATTGCCGCCGTAGAGTCCTACAACGGCCATAACTATAGCTACCCCTGGATTGGCGATTGGGTGGACGACCAACTCTACCAGCCCAGCGACCCGCGCTAGCGGCTGTGCTACGCCTGCTGCCCTCACCTGTGCAGCCAGGGTGCCGCCCCGGGCCCTGGCTGCCTTGTTGCCAACCCGCCTTCGTGGTACATTTCCTCGCGCGCTAACAATAGAGGGGCAAATCGTTATGTTGAAAACGCATCACTGCGGCAGCTTGCGCCAGGAGCACGTCGGGCAGCAAGTTACCGTAGCCGGTTGGGTGCATAACTGGCGCGATCAGGGCGGCCTGGTTTTCCTTGATCTGCGCGATCGTTCCGGCGTGCTACAGGTGGCCATCGACCGCGAAAAACAGCCTGAAGCCCATGCGCTGGCCACGCAGGCCCGTAGCGAGTGGGTCTTGCAAATCGTGGGGACGGTGGTGCGGCGGCCAGCAGGCATGGAAAACCCCAACATTGCTACTGGTGAGGTGGAACTACACGCCAGCGCGGTTAGCGTGCTTAACCGCGCCAAGACGCCCCCTTTCTATATCAATCGTGACGACCGAGTGGAAGAAAGCCTGCGCTTGCGCTATCGCTACCTGGACCTGCGCCGCGAGCGTATGCAGCGCAACCTGATCCTGCGCCATCGCGTGATCAAGTTCATCCGCGACTTTCTGGATGCAGAAGGTTTTCTGGAGATCGAAACGCCGATCCTGTTCAAGACCACGCCAGAGGGCGCCCGCGACTATCTGGTGCCCAGCCGGGTGCACCCCGGCAAGTTTTATGCCCTGCCGCAAAGCCCGCAGCAGCTCAAACAATTGCTGATGGTGGCGGGTTACGAGCGCTACTTTCAGATTGCGCGTTGCTTCCGTGATGAAGACCAGCGCGGCGACCGCCAACCCGAGTTTACCCAGCTCGATATGGAGATGAGCTTTGTGGAGCGCGAAGACGTGCTTCAGCTCATCGAGCGCATGATGATTGAAATTGTAGAGACCCTAACGGATCGTCAATTGCTGGCCAAGCCCTTCCCGCGCCTGACCTACCAGGAAGTGATGGAGCGCTTTGGCTCAGATAAACCCGACCTGCGCTACGATCTGGCGGCCATTGATGTGTCTGAAATCGCCACCCAGAGCGACTTCGCCGTCTTCAAAGATGCCGTGACCGCCGGAAATCCGGTGAAGGCGATTCGCGTGCCGGGGGCCGGTAACCAGAGCGGCGGCCAGCTACGGAAGTTCCACAGCGCCTACGAAGAACGTGTGCGCGCCGTGGGCGGCAAGGGCCTGGGCTACCTGGTGTTGCCTGCCGAAGCTGGAGGCGAGGTCAAGGGCTCGGTGGCCAAGTTCTTCTCGCCAGAGCTGCAAGCGCTGCTCTTCGAAGCCACGCAGGCTCAACCGGGCGATGTCCTCTTTTTGTTGGCGGAGGCACGGCCCGTTATTTATGGGATGATCGATGTGCTGCGGCGCAGCCTGGCTGAAGAATTCAACCTGGCGGACCCCAACACCATGGCCTTTTGCTGGACGCTGGACTTTCCGCTGATGGAGTGGAACCCGGATGAAAACCGCTGGGACCCCAGCCATCATCTGTTTACGGCGCCAGTGCCGGAGGATGAGCACCTGCTGGATAGTGCCCCGGGCCAGGTGCGCGGGCAGCAGTATGACCTGGTGTGTAATGGGTACGAGGTAGCCGGGGGCAGCATTCGTATCCACCGCCAGGAGCTTCAGGAGAAGATTTTTGGCCTCATCGGGCTGGATATGGTTGATGCCAAAGAGCGCTTTGGCCACATGCTGGAAGCCTTTACCTATGGGGCGCCGCCGCATGGGGGCATCGCACCCGGCATTGACCGTCTGGTGATGTTGCTGGCCGGGGAACCCAACATCCGCGAGGTGATCGCTTTCCCCAAGTCGCAAATGGCCATCGACCTGATGGTAAGCGCCCCCTCAGAAGTTTACCCAGAGCAACTTGAGGAACTCTCGATCCAGCTGGCGCTGGCGGACGAAGCCGAGCCAGAATAAGGGCGTGGGGGGGGAGGTCAGCCGGCCTCCCCCCTGTGCCTCACAATAGCGCTAGCCCTGGGTGCGTTCGTACCAGGGGAGGAAGTTCCGGTTCCCGGCCCCGGTGTAAATCTGGCGCGGGCGATTGATGCGCGTGTCGGGGTCGTGGCGCTGCTCACGCCAGTGGGCAATCCAGCCCGGCATCCGGCCTAAGGCGAACATCACCGTATACATGTTGGTTGGCAGGCCCATGGCGCGGTAAATAATCCCGCTGTAGAAGTCCACATTCGGGTAGAGCTGGCGCTCAATAAAGTATTCGTCCTTCAGTGCCACTTCTTCCAGGTGCTTGGCGATGTCCAGCAGTGGGTCGTTGATGCCCAGTTCTTGCAACACTTCGTCCGCAGCCCGCTTGAGGATGCGCGCACGCGGGTCAAAGTTGCGGTACACCCGGTGGCCAAAGCCCATCAAGCGGAAGCCAGAGTCTCTATCCTTGGCACGGTTGACCCAGGCCTGGTAGTTCTCGCCACTGTCGCGAATTTGCTCCAGCATTTCGATCACTTCCTGGTTGGCGCCGCCGTGCAGCGGACCCCACAGTGCACACACGCCCGCGCCAATCGAGGCAAAGACGTTGGCCGCGCTGCTGCCGACCATGCGCACCGTCGAGGCGCTACAATTTTGTTCGTGGTCGGCGTGTAGGATCAGCACCAGGTTGAGGGCGCGTTCCAGCACTTCAGAGACCTCGTAGCGTTCCGTAGGAAAGGAGAACAACATCTGGAGCAGGTCGCCCACGTAGCTCAGATCGTTGCGCGGGTAGACATAGGGCTGGCCCTTGAGGCGCTTGTATGCGAAGGCGGCAATCGTCTTGACCTTGGCCAGCAAGCGGATGATGTTCAGGTCCATGTTCTCTGCCGTGTCTTCGTAAAAGGCCGAGAGCGTGGTGATCATCGAGGAGAGAATGGCCATTGGATGGGCGGAAGAGGGGTAGCCATCGAACATGTGGCGCATGTCTTCGTGCACAAGGGTATGGTGAGACAGGTCGTAGCGGAACTGCTTGAGCTCGGTCTGGTTGGGCAGGTGCCCATAGATCAGCAGGTACGAAACCTCGGTGAAGTCGGAGTTCTCTGCGAGTTGTTCGATGGGGTAGCCCCGGTAGCGCAGGATTCCTTTTTCGCCGTCAATGAAGGTAATGGCGCTGCGGCAGGAGCCAGTGTTGCCATAGCCCGGGTCCAACGTAATTACCTGCGATTGGGCACGCAATTTCCGAATGTCGATGGCGGTTTCGCCTTCGGTTCCGGCGATGACCGGGAGGTCGTATTCGTGCCCGTTGAACAATAACTTGGCACTGTCGCTCATAGGTGGTGCGTCTCCATGGTGAATGAGATCAAAGATTTGTTAGAAGCAGCAAGCAGGGGCCTTGATGCGCCTCCACAAAGCCCCTTACTTTACTACTTTAACAATTTATGAGAGCGCAAGCCAGGCAATTGTGGGTTTAATAGCCAGTGTTGCCATCGGCGCCGAGGGGGCAGCGCCGCGCGCATCTTGCAGGATGCGAACCCCCGCACTGGCCCCAATTCGGGTGGCGCCTGCATCCACCATGGCCTGGTAATCTGCGTAGTTGCGCACCCCTCCCGAGGCCTTGACGCCCATCTCGGGGCCAACCACGGCTCGCATCAGTCGGATATCTTCCACCGTGGCGCCGCCACTGCTAAAACCCGTGGAGGTCTTGACGAAATCTGCTCCGGCGCGTTGGGCCAGCACACAGGCCAGCACCTTTTCTTCGTCCGTGAGCAAGGCGGTTTCGAGGATCACTTTGCAGAGGGCGCCGACCAGGTGCGCCGCTGCCACCACGCCGCGAATATCCGTGAACACCCCAACGACATCGCCGGACTTCAGCACGCCCACATTGAGCACCATATCAATTTCGTGCGCTCCGGCGGAAAGGCTGGCCGCAGTCTCGGCGGCTTTGGCTTCGGGCAGGGTGGCGCCCAGCGGAAAGCCAACCACTGTGCACAAGCGCACCTGGCTTCCGGCGAGTTGCTCCTGCGCCAGGGGGAGGTAACCAGGATTAATGCACACCGACCAGAAGCCGTGCGTGCGGGCTTCCTGGCACAGTGTTTCGATCTGCCCTCGGGTAGCTTCGGGCTTGAGCAGGGTGTGGTCGATGCGTTGCGCGATGGCGTCCTGACCGGGCAGCAGTGCCGGGAGCGGCAACCGCTCGGCTTGATAATCCGGCAGGCGCTCCAGGCGCGCTGCATGGGCCTGCAGGATTGCTTCAATATCAGCAATGGGATGGGCCATAAGGATACCTTTCTGCACCGGACCAATGGTGTTTGGATTATAATGCAGGGATAATGGGGCGGCGAACCAGCTTTTCCCAAATAAACCCAAATTATCCAAAGTCCTGGCTTTTACGCAGGCTAAATATCCCAAATGCAACGCCGATTTCCCTGGATTTTACTGAGCTTGTGCATCCTGGGCTGCAATTTATCCCAGCAAGTGCCATCTTCTGACCCCACCCCAACCGTGCACCCCTTGCAGGTGGCGCTGGAACCAACACGCCTGCCCATCATCAGCGAGCTGAACCTGCTGGAAGGCGTCTGCTTTGCCGGGTTGCAGACCCTGGCCGGGCAGCAATGGCTCGTTGACGATGCTGCCGTGCTAGAGGCGATCTTCCAGATGATGGAAACGTCCTGCGGTGAGCCGCTGCCCCGGCCCGTGCCCGATTTTGCTGCGTTGCGCGTGGTGCTGGTTGCGCGCGAAGTGCGGGCTTGCGATGCGCACCTGCGTGCCTGGGGCATTGAGTATGGAGAATTGGTGCTAGAATTTGGGACAACAGGCACTTGCCCCTATGAGGTGGTTGCCGTGTTTGCAGGCTCTTTGCCACGGGCGGTCCAGATCACAGGAGTGCGGATCGTTGATTCATAAACGGGTGCAGCGCTGGCTGGCACAGCGGGTGCGTGCGCTGACCGGACAGGTGCAGACGCTGTGGGGCGCTAGCCGGGAACCGCTGGCCCTCTTCCGTGCGTTCCTGACCGGTGTTCAGATGCGCGGTGTATTGCTGGCCATTACTGCCGTCATCATCTTTGGGACCCTGGGCTATACCCTGTTGTGGGGCTGGCCCCTGGTGGATGCCCTTTTTATGACCATGATCACGGTGACCACGGTTGGTTTTGGCGAAACCCGCGCACTCGATGCCGGAGGGCGCCTGTTCACCATGTTGCTGATCGGGCTTTCGGTGACGGTGGTTGCCTATGGCGTGAGCAGCAGCGTGGAGTTCATCGCCAGTGGGGCGTTCTTCCGAGAAGTGGTCGCCAAGCGGCAACAGGAGATGATCGCGCAGATGGACCAGCACTTTATTGTGACCGGCCTGGGCCGAGTGGGGCAGGAGGTGGCCCGCGCCCTGAATAGCGAGGGCATTCCGTTTATTATTGTGGAGCCAGACCCGGCAGCGGTGGAAGCGGGGCATGGGCTGGGCTATAGCCTGTTGCACGGTAACGCCACTGAAGACGCCGTGCTGGAACAGGCAGGCATCGCCCGAGCACGCGGCCTCATCTGTGCCACAGGCGACGACGCCACAAACGTCTACATCGTGCTGACTGCACGCGGGCTTAACCCGGACCTGCTGATCATCGCGCGGGCTTCTAACCTTGGTTCAGAGAACAAGTTGCTGCGCGCTGGGGCAGACCGTGTGATTTCGCCCTATACCCTCAGCGGAAAACGCATGGCCAACCTGGCGCTACGCCCCTTTGTCGTCGACTTTCTGGACATGACCGGCACGGCGGGTAAACTGGAAAAAGCGCTGGAGGAAATCGTGATTGAAGAAGGGTCCCTCATCAGCAACCGCACCCTGGGGGAAGTGAATTTGCGGCAACGGGCCGGGGCGCTCATCCTGGGGTTGTACCGCGTGGATGGCGAAGTGCTAACCAGCCCCAGCGCCGACACACTGCTAGAACCCGGCACACGGATGATCGTCCTGGGGACCCGCGACGAACTAAACGTCACCGAGGCGCTGGCCCGCAACTTCATCCGCCTGAGCGTAGAAAACGAGGCTTAAACCGTCATGCAAATTGCTTGCCACCTCTGGGCCTATAACGATCAGCCGTTGGAAGATGCTCTGGGCACGATTGCGCGTCTGGGCTTCCGCTATGTTGACCTGGGGAGTGGGCCGCACCTGGACCTGGAAACCGCCGCGCTGTATCCGGGGCGCGAAGCAAGGCGCCTGCGCGCGCTCCTGGACTATTACGAGTTGGGCTTGACTGACCTGTACTTGATGCTGCCCTACATCAACGACCCTGACCCGGCCCAGCGGGTGGCACAGCTTGCCCTTTTTGAGCGCTTGATTCCCTTTGCGCTGGCCCTGGGGGCGCCAGGCCTCACTGTGTCGCCCGGGGTGGAAAATGCCGACGCCCCGGACGAGGCACTGGCCCGCAGCGTGCCTGCCCTTATGGAGATGGTGCGCATCGCGGAAGATACCGACCTGCGGATTTCTTTTGAGCCGCACATGGATTCCGCCGTGACCAGCCCGGATAGCGCTTTGTTGCTGTTGCGGGCCGTGCCCGGCCTTAGCCTGACGCTGGATTATGCGCACTTTATTGTGCAGGGCTATCGCCTGGAGGACCTGCAAGCGGTCTTGCCCCATGTGGGGCATGTCCATGTGCGCCAGGCGGTCAAAGGCCGTTTGCAGACGCCTTTTCGGCAAGGGCGTTTGGACCTGGAAAAGATGATGGACGCACTGGTGGCGGCAGGGTACTTTAGCACCTTTACAGTCGAGTATATGACGACTATTGGTTGGCATGGCATGATGGCGGTGAACATCACGCAGGAGTCGATGTTAATGCGCGATGCCCTGCGAAAGCTGCGGGCCAGCCTCAGGCATGCGCCCTGAATCGCCAGCGCTTTCCATTCGGTAGGCAACAGTTGAACACTCACCCAGGAAGCCGATAGACGCCATACCTGGCCCTGGGTTACAATGCAAAGGATTCTGTCAAGCTAAACGAGGCTATTATGCAGCCCCCTTCCCAGCCCACTGTGCCCCATCAACCGGTCCCGGCGACCTCCCCTACGGCGCCAACGCGGGTTGCTCAGCCGCACGTAGCCCAGCCGCCGCAGCCCTATCATCCGCCGCAGGCGCACCCTCGGCCCCAGGGCAGCGCAACCCCTCGGCGGGCATTCCGGCGCCGCCGTTGGCTGGATGCGCGCCTGGTGATGTTCTTGGGGCGTTGTGCTGCCTGTGTTGCTCTTGCTGATGCTGCTGTTGGCTTTGTTACTGGGCGCGTTGGTGCTATACGGGGGCAACAATGTTCTGCCGGGCGTTACGGCAGGCGGGGTAGAGCTGGGGGGCAAGTCGCAGGCAGAGGCCGCGCAAGCCCTGGAACAGGGCTGGCACAGCGAAGGGATCCTGCTGCGCGATGGCGACCGGCGCTGGCGCATTGACCCGCGCGACGCGGGGATTGCCCTGGATAGCGCCCAGACTGCTGCCGCCGCGCATGCCTGGGGCCGGGAACGCCGATGGCGTGCTGGGCGGGATCGAAGCCTTGCTTTACGGGGTGCAGATCGAACCGCGCTTGATCATTGACATGCAACAGGCCAGTTTGCGCCTGGAAGCCCTGCGCGATGTGGTGGAGCAGCCCGCCGTGAATGCCGGTGTGCGTCTGGTTGATGGCCAGGCGCTGGCCGTGCCTCCGGTGCAGGGACGCGTGCTGGATATCCCCGCCACACTGGAACGTTTACAGATTGATGCAGCGGGCGAATTGGCCGATGGTGCGCTGGACCTGGTGATGATTCCGGTCGCGCCAGCGGTCACGGATGCAACTCCCCTGGTCCAACAAGCGAGCGCGTTGCTCAGCAGCCCGTTGATGATTGATGCCTATGATCCGATCAACGATCAATCCGCCATGTGGTCCCTCACGCCGCAGGAGTGGAGCCAGTGGTTGGTTGCCTCGCCGGATACCCTCAACCCGCTGGGGCTGAGCCTGGCGCTGGATGAGCACGGGCTACGCGGTTACCTAGAAGCGCAGGCTACGCTCTTGCCTGGTGGTACCTCTATTGATGTTGAGGACACCATTCAGCGGGTGAATACGGCCCTGGCTGCCCATCAACTGAGCATCTGGACCCGTGTCTATCATGCACTAACCCTTTACACCGTGCAGAGCGGCGACACTTTTTCCAGCATTGGCTATCAACTGGGCATTCCTTATCCCTGGATTCAAGCTGCTAACCCAGGGGTAACCAGCCTCAACCCTGGCCAGCAAATTACCATCCCTCGCGGGATGACCTGGTACCTTTGCCTGTGGTGCGCAATAAACGCATCATCGTGAGTATCAGCGAGCAACACCTCTGGGCCTATGAAAACGGCAACCTCGTTTTTGACTGGGTGATCAGCACCGGGATTGCACGCAGCCCCACTTCGCCCGGCGTCTTTCAGATTCGCTCCCACGAGCCCAACGCCTATGCCGCGCAGTGGAACCTCTACATGCCGCACTTCATGGGCGTCTATAACCCAGGGCCAAACGTGGAGGTGATGAACGGCTTTCATGGCTTCCCGACCGATGCCAGCGGCGGCTACCTGTTATGGACCAGCAATCGTGGGCGCCCGGCCAGCCTACGGCTGTATTCTGCTGAGCCTGGAGAACGCTGAAACCCTTTACGTGTGGGCAGAAGCGGGTGTCGTCGTGGAGATCAAGCGCTAAGCGAGGTGCTGGGCCAATGAGCGGCTTTTATAGCCAGACAGGCATCCAACTCGCCCAGCAAGGTCGCAAGCCTGAGGCCCTGGGGTACCTGCGCCATGCCGTCCTGACAGAAACCGTCAATGCGGAAGTCTGGCTATGGCTGGCCCATGTGACCCCAGATATGCGCGAGTATCAAAACTGTGTTGTGCAGGCCCTGCGCTTGCAACCAGACCACGCTACGGCGCTCCGAATGCAAGCGAACCTGGATTTCCGTGCCCAGGGGCGGCCCGTGGTGGCCCCCACGCAAGAGATAGGCCGCCTGGAAAACGCCTTTCGGCGTCAACGGCGCTGGCGGCGCTGGCTCATCCTTTTGAATGCGCTGTTGTTGCTGGCGGTGGGGGTGCGGGTGGCGGTGCTGCTGGCCGAAAACATCAGCGCGGACGACTTGCGAACCTGGCTGCCCTTTTTTGATGATACCCGCCGCATTCAATTTACCGTGGGCGACGAAGCCGGCGCACTCAGCTTTCAGGTGGAGGTGCCGCGCTCCTGGTATCTGGCGGATGAAGGGAGCCCCGCTGGCGGACCGTGCGCGATCAGTTGCAGGCCGAATTTCCACCGGAGCCCCGCGCCCCCACCCTGTGGCGCGAGCTTCAGGTAGACCCAAGCCAGGTGGTGTTCGACTCTGCGAATGGCACGGTTTCTCAACCTGTGGTGGTGCTGGAAACCGAGCTGGACCGCGTGCGCGTGGCCCCAGGCCAACCGGCGCGCCTGGCCCTGATTGCTCGCGAACCGCTCCCCGATGGCGTCTCTGAAGCGAGCTGCGTGGCTTTGGGCGAAGTCGCGGAGGCGCTAGCCGAAGCCGCCCGCAACAATCCAGACTTCATCCGGGCCAATGTAACAGCCCGCGGCAGCGACGACTGCCTTTACTGGTTGCAATTCCGCAATCCTGCCGAGGGTACGCATTTCTGGCGCGTGTTTTTGCCGCTGGGCGATGGAACGCTGGCAGTCTGGCAAATCACCGTGCCACGGCTGAGCGCTGACGATTACGCAGAGGCCGTGCAGCGCATCCTGAACACGCTACGCCCGCTCAACAGCACCAGCTTGCCTGGCACGCCTCCCGCCTGACCTGCTAAGCTCAAGAGACTTCAGAACAAGGGAGGCGCCATGCCAGAGTTACCAGAAGTCGAAACCGTGGTGCGGGGCATCCGCCCGGACCTGGTGCAGCGGCGCATCGAAGCCGCCTGGCTGGATTGGGAAGCGGGCCTGGTCACGCCCGCGCCGGAAGTCTTCCATGCGCGCATCGCTGGCCAGCAGGTGCAGGAGGTAACCCGTCGCGCCAAATATATCGTCATTCAGTTGGAAGCAGATTGGTTGCTGATCCACCTCAAAATGACGGGACGGCTTTACATCGTGCCAGATGAGGCCGTTTATCCCTCTGATAAATGGGTTCACTTTCGCTTTCAACTGGATAACGCGTACCAATTACGCTTTTCGGATGCACGCAAGTTCGGGCGTGTTTACCTGGTGGAAGATGCCGGAGCCGTGCTGGATAAGCTGGGGCCAGAGCCGCTGGAGGAAACATTCTCCTGCGAGGACTTTGTGGCTCGGTTGGGGCGCCGCAAGGGGATGCTCAAGCCACTCTTGCTGAACCAGACTTTTCTGGCCGGGGTGGGCAACATCTACGCAGACGAAGCCCTGCACCGTGCGGGCCTGCATCCCCAACGGTTGGTGAGTAGCCTGAGTGAAGCAGATGCCGCCCGGCTCTATGACGCAATTCGTGCGGTTTTGCAACACGGGATTGTGCGCCAGGGCGCCAGCATCAACTGGTATCGTGATGCAAGTGGGGAAAAAGGCAGCATGCAGGACGACTTTTTGGTTTATGATCAGACAGGGCAACTTTGCCGCACCTGCCAGGCGGCGCTGATCGAAAAAATGGTCCTGGGGCAACGCGGCACGCACTTCTGCCCGAACTGCCAGCGATAAACCAGACGAGGATGGAGGGGCATGCAGCATGGAAGGCAGCGGTTTTTCTGAATTTCTGAGCCAGATCGTGGGGCTGGCGGCAATAACCTTGTTTGTTGGCGTGCTATGGGTGGCCTCGTTAGTGCTCATTTTCCAGCGGGCTGCCGAACGGCGCCGCCGGGAACGGGCTGGGCTGCCCGTGCAGCCTTCAGTGCTCAGCAACCTGGAGGCCAGGTTGGGCCTGGGGGCGCGCGGCACCGCCAATCCCCTTGCCTCGCAATCGCCCTCCAGCCTGAACAGCCCCTTACCCAGCCCTAGCCTGAGCGCCCTCACGGCTGATATCCCATTGCCTGATTTGGATAGCCTGACGCTGGACTTCCCCAATGACCTACCTGCGGCAGAGGAGGAACTGGCTGCGCTTCCACCGCCGCCCCCACCCCGCCCCATCAGCGAACCGCTCCAGGTGCCGCAGGCGAGCACCGCCCTCAACTATCGCCCCGGCAGCAACGAATTGCCCAGTGATGCCGTTGAGGTGATGCGCGTCTGGCGGGATGTGAGCGATGGAACCTTGATCGTCGGTATTAAGGATCAGCTCTTTGCCACGCCTGCGGAATTGCAGGGCTCTGAAATGGCCAACCGCTACCGCGCTTTGCTGCAAGAACTGAATCGTATTCAGCCTATACCCCGACCAGCCCCCAAGCCCACACCAGAGGCTCTAGCACCACTTAACCAGGGGGGGAGGCGTGGTGTTGCCCCAGCAACTCCTGTTGAAGAAGCGCCTACCCTGGGTATTGCGGGGGAGATTGAGAACCTCTTGCAGAACAAGCTGCGGTTTACGGGGGCCTTGCCAGGGCGAGAGGTGCATGTGCGCCTGGCGCCGGATGGGAGCCTGGCGATTGAGGTTGATGGAGAATTCTATAAAAGCCTGGATGATGTTGAGGATGGGGAAGTTCAGCAATTTTTGCGCCAGACCATTCAGGAGTGGGAAGCCTCCCACTAACCCACCCTACCCAGCCCGGTGAGCTTTTGCTATAATGCCCCACGATCAATGGCTGTAAAGAACATTTCGAATGCAAGGAATGACCATGCCGCTCAACAAAGATAATAAGGATGCCATCATCCGCGAGTACGCCACCCACGAATCTGACACTGGCTCGCCCCAGGTGCAAATTGCGCTCCTCACGAACCGGATTAACCACCTGACCAACCACCTCAAAGAGCACAAGCACGACGAACACAGCCGTCGAGGCTTGCTCAAGCTGGTTGGCCAGCGCCGCAGCCTGCAAAAGTACCTCGCTAAGAAGGACCCCGTCAGCTATCGCGAGCTTATCGAGAAGCTTGGCTTGCGTCGCTAGTTTGATTTTCGTACACTTAACCCCATCTATAACAAGTTCGCCTGGAGGTGTAGGGGTGGGACGTGCCGCCGAAAATAGGCTGCGGCGTCAGGCCCCAATCCTATCATCTCCAGGTGTATGCATTCCCTGGAGAACGACTATATGATCGAATCACGTACCTACGAGCTTGTCCTGGGTAAATCGCCCCTCAACCTGGTGGTTGGTGGCTTTGCGGAGCAGGCTGGGGGGGCAGTGATGGTCCAGATGGGTGACTCAACCCTGCTGGTCACCGCCACCATGAGCGCACACCCGCGCGAAGGCATTGATTTCTTCCCCCTCAGCGTTGATTTTGAAGAGCGCATGTATGCTGTGGGCCGCATCCCTGGCTCGTTCTTTCGGCGCGAAGGCCGCCCCGGCGAGCGCGCCATCCTCACGGCTCGCGTAACCGACCGCCCTTTGCGCCCGCTCTTCCCCGATGACCTGCGCAACGAAGTTCAGGTGATCGTAACCCCTCTGGTTCATGATGGCGTTCACGAACTGGATATGCTCAGCATCATCGGCGCCAGCGCTGCGCTAACCCTCTCGGATGTGCCCTGGAATGGGCCAGTGGTCGGGATTCGCATTGGGCTGATCAATGGTGAGCTGGTGGTTAACCCCACCATCGAACAGATGCAGCATAGCCAACTGGACCTGCGTGTAGCCGTCACGCCAGATGCCATCAACATGGTGGAATGCGCCGCCGATGAGGTAGACGAAGAAACCCTGGTTCGCGCTCTGGAACTGGCTTATGAAGCCGCCCAGCCGGTGATCGAACTGCAACGCCAGATGCAAGCGGAGTTTGGCAAGGAAAAGCGCTCCTATGAGGGCGCCAAGGTGAACCTGGAACTGCAAGCCCAGGTCGAGGCGCGTGTTGAGGCCGAGATTTCAGATATTCTGCGCTCCAAGTTCGACCGCGACGACCGCAACGAAGCTATGGACACCCTGCGCGAAAACGTGCTGGCCGAATACGAGAGCGTAGAAGACCTGGTGATTGACCTGAAGGAAGTGCGCGAGGCCATCTCCTACACGCTCAAACGCCAGACGCGCCGCCAGATCATCGAAGGGATGCGCCCGGATGGTCGCGGCTATACCGATATCCGCGAGCTTTCCTCGCATGTGGATGTGCTGCCGCGCGTCCACGGGTCGGCAATATTCCAACGTGGTCAGACCCAGGTGATGAGCATCTGCACGCTGGGTAGCCCGCGCGATGCCCAGGAAATTGACGACCTCTCCGCAGAAAAGAGCAAGCGCTACCTGCATCACTACAACTTTCCGCCCTATAGCACGGGCGAAACGGCCTTTTTGCGGGGCCCCAAGCGCCGCGAAATCGGGCATGGTGCCCTGGCCGAAGCCGCCTTGCGTTCGGTAATCCCCCCAGAAAGTGAGTTCTCCTACACCATTCGCGTGGTGAGTGAGGTCCTTTCTTCCAACGGTAGCACCAGCATGGGCAGCACCTGCGCCAGCACCCTGGCCCTGATGGCGGCTGGCGTGCCCCTCAAGCGCCCGGTAGCCGGGATCGCCATGGGCCTCATCAAAGAGGGAGACCGCGTGGCGGTCCTCACAGACATCCAGGGCATGGAAGACCATATTGGCGATATGGACTTCAAGGTAGCAGGGACTACCGAAGGCATCACGGCTCTGCAAATGGACATCAAGATCAGCGGCGTGACCATGGACATCATGCGCCAGGCGCTCGCCCAGGCCCACGATGCCCGCCTGCAAATTCTGGAGGTCATGCTGGCCGCCATTCCAGAGCCGCGCAAGCAGCTGAGCCCCTATGCGCCGCGCATTGAGCGCCTGAAGATCAGCGTAGAAAAAATTGGCGCGGTGATTGGCCCCAGCGGCAAGACCATTCGCAAAATTCAAGAAGAAACCGGCACGCAGATTGACATCGCGGAAGATGGTACGGTCTTCATCATGGGCGTGCCGGGTGCGAACTCCGAAAAAGCCAAGGCAATGATCCGTGGCCTGACAGAAGAAGCCGAGTTGGGCAAGATTTATACCGGCAAGATCAGCCGGATTGAGTCCTATGGCGTGTTTGTGGAGTTCCTGCCGGGGCTGGATGGGCTGCTGCACATTAGCCAGCTCACTTCGGAGCGCATCGAACGCATTGAGGACGAATTTTCTCTGGGCGATGAGCTGATGGTTATGGTGACGGATGTCAGCCCGGATGGCAAGGTCCGGCTGAGCCGCCAGGCCGTGCTGGAAGGCTGGAGCCTGGAAGAAGCACAATCTCGTGACC
>JAAUUD010000047.1 GCA_012031655.1 Anaerolineae bacterium
AGCCAGCTATTGTGGGGGCAAAGTATGTGCTGCCTCACTTGCAGAAGATTGATCGGCAGAAGGCGGCAATGGTTGGGGTGGCGGTGGCGGGGCTGTGCGTGGCCCTTTATGTGTCGGATAGCAACATCCAGGTGAGCGCGGACGAGACCACCACCCCCGACGCGGTTCCAGCGGACCGCGAATTTGCCCAGGAACTCGAAAGCATCTCGCTGGAGGACTTTAGCCTGGAGCGCTTTGTGAGCTTTGCGCTGGCATTCTTGGGCAATCCGCTGGGCTTTAACAACTTTACGGCAGCAAGGCTCTTTGCTGTGGCCGGGCTGGTCTTCTTTTTGTTGAATGGCTGGGTGGTCTGGCGGGCGGAAGGACACCTGAAAGACATCATTATCTGGCTGGCGTTGGTGGCTTATGCGGGTGGCGCGGCAGCGCTGATTGCTCTGGCGCGCCTGGACCTGGAAGACTGGCAGCAGGTCGCGCTCTTCCCACGCTATATTTCGACGGCGCTCATGCTCTGGGTGGCGGTGGTGGGGGTGATGGTGCTGGCCTGGGGGCTGATCCGCTCCGCTGGGGCGGCGGCCCCACGCTGGCAGCAGGGCTTGATCTATGCCAACCTGGTTTTTGCCGCATTGATGAGCTTCGGGTACTTTCGCACCAACGTCTACGGCCTGCAATTCACCGCGATGGTCTACGATCCGATGGACGCGCCCTACTTTTCCCTGGATCCCAACACAGTGTGCCTGAAAAACTACCCGGCCTACCGTGTGTTTGGTTGCCTGGATGGGCACCGTATCTATGGTGAGTACATCCCAGAGCGTATTTTCCGGCTGGGTTACTATGGTTTGACCGTCTTTCGGGACCTGGAGCCGGTGAACCTGCTGCCATCCAGCTACGCACAGGGCAGTCCGGTGATCCTGAATATGCCTTCGCGCTGGCTGGGCCTGTATGTGCAGCGCTGGTTGCTGGCGGACGTGCCAGAGCGCGCCATTTTCCACCTGGGGCCAGATGGAGAGCGCTTTCCTACTGTGGACATCCCAAACGCGCCCGCCCATGCTGCCGAAAACCTGGATGCTGCCACGCTGGAACAGCTAGGCGCTTTCATCGCGGACGCAGAACAGGTGTGGTACCTCTCCACCCCAGAGCGTGCTGACCAGGACACGGCCTTTTTTGCCATGGCAGAAGCAGCGGGCTACCTGCCCACGCCCTATCCCATTCAGGATGACGGATATCGCCTGGCGCGCTTTAGCATCTGGCGTTTTCAACGTGCTCCGCTAGCGCCCGAGACGATATATCAATTTGGTGCGGAGGGGATCGCCCTGGTGAGCTGGGAACTGACAGGCAGAGATAATCCGCAGGCCTGCCAGGCTTTGCGGTTGCAAAGCTGGTGGA
Organism: Anaerolineae bacterium; assembly: GCA_012031655.1. Classification (GTDB taxonomy): domain Bacteria; phylum Chloroflexota; class Anaerolineae; order Aggregatilineales; family J027; genus JAAUUD01. Next base: position 1,384 of record JAAUUD010000047.1, read on the forward strand.
CCAGCGCAGACGTCCCAGAAAACAATTACAGCCTGACCCTGGTGCTCATCAACGCCGAAACCGGGCAACCGGTGCTCAATGTGGATGCTGCGCCGGGAGATACCCTGATGCAACTCTGGGAGCCGGGTCAACTGGTCTTTGATGAGCGCCTGGTGTCTTTGCCCTGTGACCTGCCTGCGGGGCGCTACGATGTGCTGTTAGGCATGTATGCGCAGCAGGGCGGGCAGCTTGTTGACCTGACTGCCGCCCTGCCGGATGGTGCTCAGGTGGGCAACCGGGCCTATCTAACGACGCTCAACGTGGAGTAAACCGTGTTCAAAGCGCTGTGGCGCGGACTGCGCCAGCCCGGGAACCTGATTGTATTGGCCCTGTGCCTGGTGCCCATTTACCTGGTGCACGTGTACATCCAGAGCTATTACGTGCGCGTGCCGCAGGAAGATCAATGGTCCGGGAGCGCGTGGATTGCGGTGGCCACCCGCGATGGCACCCTGGGGTTGGATGAACTGTTGAGCTTTCACGGCGGGCACCGCCACTTTTACAACAACCTGACGACCGCGCTCCTGACCGCAACCGGCGACTGGAGCATCACAGCAGAAACCTATATCAACCTGGTGCTGGCAGTGCTCAACTTTAGCCTGTTGCTGGTGCTGGTGCACAAGGCCCAGCCCGAGCTTGTGCGCGTGCTGGGCCTGCCTTTTGCCCTGCTGATCTTCGCGCTCAGTCAATACAACATCTGGCTGATTGCCTACTATGCAACCTGGCAGTACGTCCCCTTGTTTTTGTTGCTCTCGTTGGTGGCGCTGGTCTACGCGCGGCCTGGGTGGGGGGCTTTATTGGCCGTGGGCGTTCTGGCGGCGCTTTCTGGCTTGGCCTTTGGCACGGGGGCGGTGATCTGGTTCGTGTTGCCTGGGGTGATGGTGTTGCAGGGTGGGTGGCGCCCGGTGCACTTTCTGGTTTACGGCTTATGGGCTGCGCTCAACCTGTACTTTTATCTGGGTGTGGGGGTCGAGTTCGGCGGTGATGGCCAGAGCGACGCCTGGAACGAGGCGCGCTTCGAAGGATTACAGCCTACCCTCGAATTCACGCTGACTTATCTCGGCGGGCTGTTTGCTTTTGGGGAGTTGCGCCAGGCCCAGGCCCTGGGCCTGGTGGGTGTGCTGGGCCTGGGCCTGAATGCGCTGGCGGTCCTCACCTGGGGACGCTGGGCAGCCCTGCGCGGGGGTAGCCTGTGGCCGTGGGTGCGGGGCCTGGCCTGGCGCGAGGTGGCCATCTGGTTGGCGCTCCCCGCGTTTGCGGTTGGCTCTGCCTTGGCGGCCTCACTGGGGCGGCTGACGATCAACGGCGTGGAAGGGGCGCTGGAAACACGGTACTACTCAACCGCGCTTTATTTTTGGGCGGGATGGCTGACTCTGGGAGCGTTGCTTGCCTGGCGCGTGGGGCGCGCAACTCAGCCGCGCACCTGGCCACACCTGCTACTCACCCTGAATGCCTTGCTGATGGCCCTCCTGGCCGCGTTCTGGATGCGGACGAACGTCGGTTTTCTTCAGTGGCAGTATCAGGAATTTGGCACCCAGGCTTTTGGTGAGGCGCGGCACGAGATCAAGCGCATTGAGGAGTGTTTCGTCAATTTTCCCCTGGAGCGGGGCGAGTTTTGCCGGGGTTTACAGTTTCATGGGTCACGCGCCAGTGTGTATCGCCTGGCAGCCTACCGTCTGACGCACTTTGCGCGCTACGCCCCCGTGAACATCCTGCCCCCAACCTACGAGGGAGGCAGCCCGGTGATCCTGAGCAGCCCGAATATCTGGTTGAATGCTTTTGTGCGCGAACAACTGCTGGCGGGGCTGGATGAAGCCGCCTTGCTGCACGCGGCGCCAGCGGATGGGGTCAATGGGGGGGTAGAGGACTTTCGGCCTGTGCTGGATGATGTGCTGCCGGCGCTTACCCCGCAGACGCTCCCGGCGGTGCTGGTGTTCGTGGCTGACGCGCCACAGGTGTGGCTCATCAGCACGCCAGAGACAGCCGAGGCCGATGCGGTGCTGTTCGAGGCACTGGAGGCGCGGGCTACCTGGCCACGCCCTATCCGATTCAACAGGAGCGCTACCGCCTGGCGAAGTTCAGCGTGTGGCGCTTCCAGCAGGCACCGGAGGCGACCGAAACGGTGCTGCGCTTTGGCGAGGAGGACATTCGGCTGGTGGCGTGGGAGTTGATTGGGGCGGAGGCGGCGCGCCCTGCGCGGACCTGCGCCTGCAAAGCTGGTGGACCAGCCAGGCGGTGCCGCTGGACAACTATAGCCTGACGCTGGTATTGCGCGATGAGGCGGGGAACCCGGTTATCAACAAGGATGGCGCGCCGGGGGATACGCTGATGCTGTTGTGGGAGCCAGGCCAGTTGACCTTTGATGAGCGGGTGCTGACCCTGCCCTGCGAGCTGCCCGCAGGGACCTATGAATTGGTGCTGGGCTTCTACAGCCAGCAAGACGGCACCTTTGTGGACCTGCCCGCCTTTGGCCCGGAGGGGGCCGAGTTGGGTAACCGGGCTGTGCTCACGTACCTGGAGGTGGGATAGCCGATGATTGCCCAACCGCCTCCGCGTTTTTCATGGCCTGCTCTGTTGCGTTGTTGGCCCAACCGTTGCATCTCCTGTTGGCGGTGGCGGCTCTGGTTCCGGTTTTCCTGGTGATCCTGTATATGGACACATATGGTCGCCAGGTGCCGATTTACGATCAGTGGCAGACCAGCGTGTTCGTGGCAGTAGCTGCCGAAAACGGCACCTTGGATTTTGAGCAATTGCTGGCCCGCCATAATGGGCACCGCATTTTCTTCACCAATCTCATCACCCTGGGCGCAACCTGGTTCACTGATTGGAACACGGACTGGGAACTGTGGGTGAACCTGCCTCTGGCGTTGGGCAATCTGGCTTTGCTGGTGGCGCTCTTCTGGCGGCAGGCCCCGGACCTGCTTCCGCTGGCGTTGGTGCCTTTTAGCGCGCTGGTGTTTTCGCTCTATCAAGATATTAGCTGGACCACGGCGTTTCAATCACAGTGGCATATCGTGACGCTATTCTTTCTGGCAGCGCTGCTCGTGCTGACCAGTCAGCCGCCAGGGTGGTGGGCCTGGGGCGGGGCGGCGTGGCTGAGCGTCGGCGCGACCTTTTCTTTTGGCAGTGGATTCACGGCCTGGCCTATCCTGGGGGTGGTGTTGTGGCTGGTGGGCTATCGTCAACCGGTGCATTACCTGCTGTGGGCCGCCCTCGGCGCGCTGAACATCTGGCTGTACTTTCAGGGCGATTCCAGCCAAGCTGGCTTGCAGGCGAGCGCGCTGGATGACCCTGGCCTGCACCTGCGCTATGTGCTGGCTTTCTTTGGGAGTCCGCTGGGCTACCGCAACCTGGATGCGGCGGCCTGGATTGGGGCCGTGGGGCTGGGCCTGTTTGCAGTGCATATCCTCTGGCTGTGGCACCATAGCCAACAGAACTGGGCAGCGCTGGCGCCCTGGCTGGCCATTGGCGCCTATGTCTTTGGCTTGGCAAATTCCACCGGGCTTTCGCGGGTGGGCGGGCGCGAAAGTGAACTGTATATTGCGCTTTCTCAGCGCTATACGCAGGCGTCGGTGTTCTTCTGGGCGGCTTTGCTGGCCCTCGTGTTGTTGGTCGGGCGGGCTTTCTGGCGCGAGTCGCGGCGTTGGCAACGGGCGGTGGTTTATGGGCAGGTTATTCTGGGGGTGATGGGCGCTCTGCTCTACTTGCGGACCAATGCCTGGAGCCTGCAATATCAGCACGACTTATACGGAACCTACCTGGGCCATGATTACGGCCCGCGCGAATTCTGGGATGAAGAACTTTGCGTGGTGGACTATCCCTTATATCGCGATTCCACCTGCTCCTCGAGAAGATCATGATGGATGATGCCACGCCAACAGCCATTTATCAGATGGCGGCCTATCGCCTGGCGATATTTGCAGATCAGCCAGCGGTTAACATCCTGCCGGAAACCTATGCACCGGGCAGCCCGCTGATCCTCCATGCACAATTGCCCTGGCTGGCGGTCTATATGCGCGATTGGTTGCTGGCCGGGGTGCCCGAAGACGACCTGCGCTACTGGTTGCCCGGCGCTGACCCAGCACTCGCATATTTGCCACAACCGCCGCGCCATGTTTTTGGGGAATGGCCTGCGCTGGCGGACGCATTGCCCACAGGGGAGGCTGCCCCGGAACAGCTCTGGTTACTGACGACGCCAGATCAACGCGAAAGCGCAGCAGGGGCGCTTATCTTCGAGACCCTGGACCGTGCTGGCTATGCCAGCACGCCCTATCCCATCCAGCATGAACGTTATCGGCTGGCCCAATTTAGCGTCTGGCGGTTCCAGCGCCGCCCGGCAGACCTGGATGTGCCCCAGGTCCAGTTCGGCCAGGAGGACATTCAATTGTTGACTTGGCGGGTGGTGGGCGAGCCACGCGCCTGCCGCAACCTTCGCCTGCAAAGCTGGTGGCGCAGCACCCAGGTTCCGCAACACAACTACAGCCTGACGGCGGTGCTGGCGAACGCGGAGGGGCAGCCCGTCAGCCAGCGTGACGCAGCAATTGGCGAGACCCTGATGCAGCTCTGGCAGCCCGATCAGCTGGTCTTTGATGAGCGCGTGGTGCCGCTCCCTTGCCAGCCCGGGCGCTATGACCTGTTGCTGGGCCTCTATTGGGATGACGGCGGTCAATTGCGCGACCTGGAAGCGCTCAGCGCAGCAGGGGAGGTGCTCGGCACGCGCTTTTATTTAACTTCGGTGGCGGTAGAGGCTGCCCCATGAGCAGAGATCCCGTTTGGAGGGGCCTAGCGCTGCTGTTAGCCGGGGTGCCGCTGTATTTTGCAGTTATTTTTGTGCAGGCGTACGCACTCAATATGCCTGTGCAAAGTGCCTGGCAGCAGAGCGTGCCCCTGATGGTGCAAGCGGAGCTGGGGCAGCCAATCTCCGCTGAACGGTGGGTGCGCGCCGATGAAGGGTTGCCGCCAGCCCTGTTCACTAATCTGGCAAGCGTGTTTGCGCTCCGCCTGGGGGATGGCGACCTGAGCCGGGCGGCCTGGCTGAACCTGGGGCTGGTGCTGCTGAAGCTGGGGCTAGCCTTGGGCCTGCTGCGTCCCTGGCTTAGGGACCTGCTCCCCTGGGTGGCGGCACCTCTGGCAGCATTGCTGCTGGCGCTGCCCCAGGACACCGCCCTCACCGCCCTGAGCGGCTCTCCCTGGCAGTTCGCCAGCCTGTTCTTCGTGCTGGCGCTGGCGGGGGCCTGGCAGGGGGCGGCCGACCTGGTGGCGGTTGGGCCTGGCAGGGCTGGCTTGCCTGGCAGCGAGCCTGGCAGCGCCCTATGGTCTGGCCAGCTGGGCGGTAATCAGCGCGGCGTTATGGTGGCGAGGGTACCGCCAGCCGCTTCAGTGGGGGGCCTGGTTTGTGATTTTGGCGGGCTTGGCGGCCTGGCTGGGGGCAGGCGTGGTGGTGATGCACACCCGACCATTTGAACTGGGCGTGCTGCGTTCGGCGTCAGAAGAGATGGGGGCGCCTTTAGGTGTTGGGCGACCCTGGCTGGCGGCATTGCTGGGGGGGCTGGGCCTGGTTGGTCTGGCCCTGAACGGCGCTTATCTGTGGCAGTTTCCAGCATTGCGGGGGCCGAGCCTGCCCTGGTTCGCGTTAGCAGGCTACGCCGGGCTTGTGGCCCTGCTCAGTGCGCTGGATGAGGGTGCGGAAGCTGCCAGCCCCGGTGGGGCGGCCCCAGTGGCCTTGTTGTTCTGGGTGGCGTTGCTGGTCCTGGGGGCGCGGTCACTCCGCGAGATGACCGCTCGCCCGGCTGGAGGGCAGGCATTGGCGCTCCCGGCCTGGCTTGGTCCGCTGAACAGCCTGTTGGCGGGCTGTGTAGCCCTGTTGCTCCTGCAAACCAGCTTGTGGACCCTGGACCAGCAGGTAGCCTCGGCGGACTTTCGGCATGGGCTGACGGTGGCACGCAACTGGGGCCGCTCCAAGCTGGCGGAGGTTTGCCTGCGCGAGTTCCCGCTAGAGCGCGACGGAGCTTGCCTGCGGGCATCGCGGGCGCTGGCGGCGGCAGATGCGGATCAACTCTATGCGCTGGCAGCCCTGCGCCTGGCCGCTTTCGAAGCAGTAGAGCCGGTGAACGTCCTGCCGGAAACCTATGCGCCTGGCAGCCCGATTATCCTGCAATCGCCTTCTCCCTGGCTCAACATCTATATGCGCGAGATGCTGCTCTCCGGCATTGATGAGGCTGCCTTGTTTCATGTGATGCCGGAGGTGCCTGCCAAGAACGTTCCACCCGCTGAGGCGGTCTCGCCGCCCCTGGGGCGCCGTGCTGAGACCCTGAGCCCCGCTGCGCTGGCGGAAATCGAAGCGCTGATCAGCGATCATCCGCAAGTGTGGCTGCTCACCACGCCAGAAATGCAAGCCCAGGAGGTGCTGTTGAGAGACTTCCTGGCCGAGCGGCGCTACTTTGTGACGCCCTTTCCACTGCAAGATGATCCCTACCGCCTGGCGCGTTTGCGGTGTTCCGCTTTCAGCAGTTGCCGACCGATGCCACCACCCAAACGATCCTGCGTTTTGGCGAGGAGGGAATTCGACTGATGGATTGGACGCTGATTGGCGGCGACAGTCCGCGCCCCTGCGATGACATCATCCTGCAAAGCTGGTGGCGTAGCGATGCAGTGCCGCTGCACAACTACAGCACCACCTTGATGGTTATTCAAGGCAACGAGAACTTCGCCCAGAAGGATGATGCCATTGGCGAGACCCTCATGCTGCTGTGGGAAGCGGGGCAGTTTTACTATGACGAGCGCATCCTGACCCTGCCCTGCGACCTGCCCCCAGGAGACTACCAATTGATGCTACAAATGTACTGGGTTAATGAAAACGGGTTCCAGTATCCGCCTGTTTTTGGTCCAGAAGGCCAGCCCCTGGATAACCGCCCCGTCATCACCGGCTTTCAGGTGGTAGCGCCGTGATGGCGGCACTGGGGCGTTGGGTGCGCCAGCCTTTTCACGTGCTGGCGCTCCTGGGGATGCTGATCCCGGTGCTGATGGCGGCCCAGTACACAGCGCGCTTTGCCCTGCAGGTGCCCTGGATTGATGAGTGGGATACGACGTTGCCGCTGGTGATCGCTTTTCGTGAGGGCGAAGTGAACCTGCAAACACTGGTTCGTAGCAATGACCCCAGCCACCGGGTTTTCTTCACCAACCTGAGCACAGGCTTGCTGGCCTATGCCACCGATTGGAACGTCCGCGCTGGCGCCTGGCTGAACCTGGTGCTATCGCTGGCCAAGCTGGGGGGCGGTGCTGGCTATTTTCTGGCGCCAGTCTGCCCGCGCCTTGCCGCTGGTGCTGGTGCCGCTGGCGGCGCTGCTATTCGCGCTGGTGCAGGACCGGAACTGGCTGGTCGGTTTCTATTCCCACTGGCATTTCCCGATGGTGTTTTTTTTGCTGGCGCTGGGGGTGGTTAGCAGCCAGCGACGGGGGCTGGGTGTATTTGCCCTGGCGGGATTGTTGTGTCTCTGTGCAACCTTTTCGTTTTCTACCGGCTTGGTGACCTGGCCTTTGTTGCTGCCGGTCTTATGGGTTTATGGTTACCGGCACCTGGGCTATAGCGTGGCCTGGGTGGGCCTGGCCGCGCTGGCAGCTACGCTCTATGGCAGCGGAACGGGTTCCGGGGCCAAATGGGAGTTGTTGCCGACCTTCCTGGTGCCGCTCGTGGCGTTTGTTGGCAGCCCGTTGGGCGTGCAGGATTATGAACTTTCTGTCTTGGTGGGGGCGGTGGGCTTGCTGCTGCTGGCGGTGAACCTGCTTGTACTATGGTGGGTGGATGGATGGCGGCCTCAGCGCATGATAATCTGGCTGGCCTGTGCGGGGTATAGCCTGGGCGCGGGGCTGGGGATTGCACTGGGGCGCTTTGGCCCAGGCAAAAGCGACTGGGTAGCGTTGAATACCCGCTACACCACTCCCACGCTCTTGTTATGGTGTGCGCTGGTGGCGGCAGCTGTTCTGGTGATGGAGCATCTGAACCAGAGCGACCTGATAAAACAGCGCTCCTGGCCACGGGCGCTGCTCTGGGTGAACGCGTTCGCATTTGCCCTGGCGGTGCCGCTGTACCTGCAAACCAACCTGCACATGGCGCAGGGGCCTGTGCAGGATGATTACTTTTATGGCCATGGGCTGGCAGAAGCCAGCCCGGTTGACCTCCGACCTTACGAGGCGTGCATTGCAGCTTACCCCCAGCAAGGCGACGAAAGTTGCCTTCAGGTTATCTTTGTCGAGGAATGGGCTACGCCTTCTAAAATTTACCGGATGGCGGCCTACGGGCTGGGGATTTTCCGGGGGGAGGCGCCGCAGAACTGGCTCGGGCCAGCTTACGTGCAGGGTAGCCTGGTGATCTTGAACACCGGTTACGCCTGGGGCAACATTTATGTGCAGGAGCGGGGTTTGGCAGGCATTCCAGAGCGTGATTTGATCCACGTAGCACCAGATGCCTTCAGCGACCCAGACCTGGTGATGCTGGACCACCCCCCAGAACGCCAGTTTGAACAGGCAGACGTGCACTTCTTGCTTCAGGTGGCGGCGCTGGCACGGGCTCATTCTCAGCTGTGGCTCGTCTCTGCCCCGGAGACCGCCGCTATGGCCGACCTGCTGGGACGGGCCTTGCAGGGGCAAGGCTGGCAGGCCGAGCTTTATCCCGAACCGGGGGCAGGTGAGCAGCCAAATCAGTTTTTGATCTGGCGCTTTGAGCGCCCAGGCCCGGGATAGAGCGGCTGATTAACCCAATTTATCCCAAAATGTTTGGGAAATCTAGTGGGCGTGGGCTTCTTCAATAATGCGCTGCGCAGCGCTCCGATATTCGCGCAGGCGGTCCACGATGTGGTCAGCATCCGGGCCATGCTGGCTAAAGTTGGCAATGAGCATGTCCATGTAATCCAGCAAGGGCTGGCCATAGCTGGCGGCCTGCTCGCTGAGCAGCAGCTTGGCCTCGATGGCGTTGTCTGTTTCGAGCAGCGCATTAATGAACTGGACTTCTGGGGGGGCATCTGCGCGTAGGCGTTGCATGAGCTTTCCTTCTAACTGTTTGAGGCGGGCCGCGGTGATGAGTTCGTTGCGCCCTTCGGCTTGTTCAATGGTGGCACCCAGCACTTGTAAGAAGAGTTCGTCCACCAGCGGCAGGCTTTCTTCCAGCGTCTGTTCGGGGTCTTCGGCGTTGAGCAACAGGTTGATGAGGTATTGGGCCTGCTGCACCATGGCCTGCTGCTGTTGGTCCAGTTGGCTGATGAGCTGCTCCATGCGGGCACGAACCGCTTGCAGGTGGCCGCGCCGTTCTGGGCTGCTTTGCTGGATGTATTGCTCGAAGGTGGCGAAGAACTGCGGCGAGAGCATGGGGCGTGTGAGGCCCACCAACGCCTGGAGCCGGTCATCATTCCCGCCAATTCGCTCAATGAAGCCCAGGAACTCATTCAGGCTGACGCGCCCCCCGCGCTGCTCTAACCAATCGCTGACCTCCGCAATCGCGATCTCTTGTTGGCGAGCGCGGGCCAGGGCTTGCTTGCCGTAGCTGGTCAGGCCCAGCAGGTGATCGCGCCGATTGAGCAGATTTTGCGCTTCTTCGGTGCTGCCAGCCGCCAGCACCGACTCCACCATGGCGGTCATTAGCTGGAAGAACGCATCGTCCATCTCGGCGTCGTGTGTGCGGGCCATTTCAGGCAGGTCGGCGGGGTCCGCCAGCAAGAACTGCTCGACCAGGCGGGCTTTCTGGCGCTGGTCTTGCAGCATTTCACGGGTGATGCCGTCTTTTTCCAGGATGAACTCCATCATGCCTTCTTTGGTGAGCGGCTGCACCGGGTTGAACAGGTAGCCTTTGCGCTCTTCCTGGGGCAGGCTTTGCATGATGGCGCGGGTCATTTCGCCCACAATCCGCTCGCGCTCCTGTGGGGGGAGGTTAAGCTGCGGCGGCACATAGGTGATGAGTAGTTCTTTGGTGTGGTCATGATAGATGATCGGCGTTTCCATCTGGATGACGGTGCTGCAATTGGGGCAGCTCAGCAGGTTGGTTTGGCCGCTCAAAAAGCGGGCTTTGGCTTGCGGGTCACGCCCGGCATCAATGACGGATTCTGGCCGGGCTGCAAAGTTCATGCCGCAAGCAGGGCAGGTCACAGGGAGTGTGCCCGATGCGGCGTTGAGAGCTGCGGGATTCATGAGTTTGGGTTGTCCTTTCGCTGCAAACCGAGCGGGGCAAGCCGCCCGTACCCCTGGTAGGATATTGCACTAAGTTACCGATTTACCTGGGAATAGTAAAGGTGAAGGTGGCGCCCTGATTGGGCTGGCTTTCTGCCCAGATGCGCCCGCCATGCGCTTCGACCACAGCCCTGGCCAGATACAAGCCCAGACCGGTGCCTTGGGTACTGCGTTTCAGGGCCTCGTCGGTGCGATAGAAGCGGTCAAAGATACGTTGAAGCTCATCTGTGCGCAGGCCAACGCCCTGGTCTTGCACCAACAAGTAGACCCACTGGTCATCAAAGTGGCCGCTGATGCGCACCGCGCCGCCTTCTGGCGAATATTTGAGGGCGTTAGAGAGGAGGTTATCAATCACCTGGCGTAGGCGCACTGCATCACCTGTGACCACAGGATAATCTGCTGGAAAATCCAGCGCCAGGTGGTGGCGCTCAGTCTGGTGCTGAAAACGCTCGGTGGATTGCCGGGCCAGGGCATCCAGCCGCACATCGCCCAGGCTCAGGCGCATGCCTTCGGCCTTGAGCTTGGAGGCAGCCAGCAGGTTTTCAATCAGGCTGGTCAGGCGGTCGGCTTCGTCTTCGATCACTTCCAGCGCGGAGTCGTACGCGGCGCGGTCCCATTGGGCATCTTCGCGGCGCAGGGTCCCGGCATAGCCCTTGATGAGCGCGACCGGCGTCTTGAGCTCGTGAGAAATGACGGAGATAAACGTATCCTTCATTTGCTCGGCGCGGCGGAAGTTGGTGATGTCGCGCACATTGGCCACAATGCCATCGGGGCTGCCATCCGGCTTGCGCACCAGGGCATAGCTAATGCCCACGCTCAGCGCCAGCCCGTCCAGCCGTTCAATATCGCCTTCTGCATAAACCGTCTTGTGGTCCTCCCAATCGAGGGCCAGCATGGCGTCCAGGTCCGGGCAAACCGTGCAGTTGGTCCAGCGGATGACATCGCTATCCAGGCGTCCAATGGCCATATCGGGTTGCCAGCCGGTCATTTGCGCCAGGGCACGGTTAAAGCGGCGGATGCGCCGGTTGCCATCCAGCAGCATAATGCCATCGCCGCTGTTTCCAGGATGACGGCCAAGCGTTGCTTTTCGTGAGTGACTGCCGCGAAAAGACGCGCATTATGCACCGCAATCGCGGCCTGGTCTGCAAAGCTCTGCAAAATCTGGCGGTCATCCAACGAGGTCATGCCGCTGAAGGTCCGAAAGACCAAAATCAGCCCCAGGGGTTCGTCCATGATGGTCATCGGTAGTGCGATCACCTGCCGTAAGGGGATGCGCAGGCGCTTGGCGATCTGGCGGGTGCGCAGGTTGAGCCGCTCGGCGTTGAAGCCAAAGGCTTCGAAGTCATCCAGAATATCCTGAAAGGCGGGCAGGTTCTGGTTATCCACCCCAAAAGCGGCGTGAATCTGCAAACGATCCTGAGCATCGCTCAGCACGATCAACCCAATCTCCCCGGCCAGCATCGAGGCGGAGGCTTCCAGCACACGCCGTAGCACTTCGCTCAGGTCCAGTTGCTCGGTCAGGGCGCGGGCAATATCCAGCAGCAGGTCGCGCTGCCGCACGCGGTAGTCGTGTAACATGATCATAACAGCGCTATTCTAACATATTCTGGACAAGCTCGGCGGGACCTTGGGGAAAATTTTATAAGCTTCTATTACTGACCCGTGCTCAATGCCCTGGCTGGCTAGGGTCCGCTGGCGGCTACCCACTCGCTGGCGGCCAGCGGCTCGCCCTGCGCCATGATCCACAAGGTTTGCCCGGTTTGGCGGTTGTCCCAGGGGTCCACCCAGTTCGGCGTGCCGGGGCGGGGGTTGCGCACTTCTACATGGAGGTGTGGACCGCCGCTGCCCGTGGCACCCGAAGCCGCGATGGCCTGGCGGATATCCAGCACCCATTGGCCCGCCTGGGCGCTGATCTGACTGAGGTGTGCGTAGCCCGTGTGCCAGATTTGCGCGTTGCCCTGCACCAGCAACACATGCTCCATCAATAACCAGTTGCCATAGGCCTGCCCGCAGGAAGGGCTACCCTCTGCACATTGGTCAAAGGTGGCCAGCACACGCCCCGGTGCGGCAGCGAAACCGGCGTTCTGCGTGGCAATCCATTGGGGCGCCCGCCAGTATCCGTGCCCTGGTGACCTGCGTACATCACCCCCAGTGCAGGACAGGTGACTGCATATGTGGCGCGGGTGAACTCCGAGTCTGGGTAGCAGGTGATGCGGCGTTGCGCATCGGGCAGAGACCAGTGCAGGAACGGGTCCGGAAGGTCATAAGCATCCATCAGGGGTTCGTTGAGCGCCAGCGCATAGGCCGCCAGTTCATCCGCCCGCAGCACGCCGACCGACTGGGCCGGGAGGCGTTCAAAAACAGGCCAGGGGCGCTCCGGGGGGGCCAGGGGCAGGGGCAGTGCGCTCACCGCCCGTGTGTTGAGGTCAAACAGGTAGCCCAGCGCGTTCTGCGCGTCGATGCCCAGCCAGACCTGCCCCCCGCCAGGCAAGAGCCAGCTCCGCCCGCTCACGCGCCCACCCTGCACGCTGGATAGCCCGGCGTTGGTGTAGGGTTGGATCGCGCCGCTTAGGGGGTCCAGGCTCCAGGCGCGCAGGGTTTCCAGGCTCAGCAACGAGCCACGCTCCACCAGGATCAAGCGGCCATCCGCAGCCCAGCCCCAGGGGGTCTAAAACGACCCTGGGCAGAGGTGCCTCGGCTTGGTGGAGCAGGCGCGAGTGGCCCTCCTGGTGCAGGAACAGCGCAAACGCCGCGCCACGGAGGGCCAGGTAGCAAAGGCGCGGCCATCCGCTGACCCATACGCCGTGGTAAAAACCAAACCCTCCGGTGGGGGCGTGGTCAAGGGGCCCTGGCGCCAGTCGTATACATCAAGCCGAACCGAGACCAGGCTCGCCTGGCCAGGCTTGGCAGGCCCCAAGGCAAGGATGGAGCACCAGGGCTGAGTGCCTGTGCCCAGGTACGCCCCTCCCAGGTGTACAGCCAATAGTCCCCCTGAGCCGTGGAAAAATCCGGCGGTGGGGAGCCAGGCGCCGCCGAAGCCCTGGCCAGCGGCCATGTCAAGCTTAGTAGCAATGCCATCATCAACACAACGCGCATGGTCAGCTTCTCCGCACAACAGCGCGGATTATAGGCGGGTGCCTGGCTCGGGGCGAGTGGCGTTCGCTGAGCGCCGGGGAAGCGGTTCTTTGGAGGTGCCCGGTTAGCCGGGCCATTTGGTGGTTGCGTGGGAGAGTGCTTGTGGGTACAGTGCCAGCCATTGATCAGGTTGCCTGCCAGCCAAGCCAGCTTAAGAAAGTTGAACAAACCATGGTAGACAATTTTATCCCCTTAACGGCCCAAAACCCGTTGGAAGATGCCGTGCAAGCGGTGGTGGCCTTTATTAACGCGCCCGATTGGATGGCGGGACGTGCGATCGTGCAGGAGAAGCGCGAAGTGCTGTTCAGCCCGCAGGGGGTGCAGGCCTTTGAATTGTTGCTTCAACAATACGCCGAGCAGCCAGACCAGTACGAGATGGTTCGGCAGCACCGCGAAATCCTGGCGCGCTGCCAGGAACAGGGCATCGAACCGGTGTTTGACCTGCTCACCAGCCTGGGCGATGTGCCAGACGCGGTTATTGAAGCCGTAATGGAGTACCTCAACGCGCCTTTGTGGAGCGCCAGCCGCGAGGTGGTGGTAAACCAGAGCCGCTGGCTGATGAACGATGATGCGGAGCGGGTCATCCGGGCGATGATGGTGCGCCATCGGCCCGGTAGCGATGATCACCGCGACCTGCGCGAACACCTGGAAGTGCTGCAACATTGTCGGACGCAGGGCGTCGAAGCCACCTTTGACCAGATCGAGCAACTGGTGGCCAGCAATCCGCCGGCTGAGGTGATCGAAGCCGCGCTGGCGTTCATCAATGCGGGCACGCTGGATGAAAAGCGGCAGGTCTTTCAGCAGAAGGAGAACCTCCTGCTGAGCGGCCACGCGGAAAACGTCTTTGAGCGCCTGCTAGCCCAATATGCGGAGCGCATCTCCCACGCGGCCATCGTAGAAAATCATCGTAACCTGCTGCGTCGTTGTGCGGCAGAGGGGGCAGACGCCGTTTTTGACCAGCTCAAGCGCGAGGCAGCGCCAGTGGTCACGCGCGAAGTGCTGGAAGCAGTGCGCTACTACATTGAGGCCGCCACGCTGCACGAACAACGCGCCCTGCTTGAGGAGCGGCAGAGCGTGCTGCTCTCGGAGGCGGGCGAGGCGGCGATGCACCTGGTGATGCGCCAGGTGAGCGACCAACCCGAAGTGCAGGCAGCCCTGCAAGAACGGCTCGTGCGCCTGCAACAGGCGCGCGCTGAGGGCATCGCGGCGGCCTTTGCGGAGGTCTGAGGGGGGAGCAGGAGCCGCACCGCTACGGCCCCCGTATTCTCAGAGGGGGATGATCCTTATCCGCCGCCCCCGCCGCCGCCTTCCTGGATGCCGCCTTCGGTCATGGCGCGGGCTTCCAGGGCTTTTGCGGCCTCGTCGTGGCGCATATAGCCCAGTTCGACCACCACCTCCAGCACGGATTTGTTTTCCGCCATCGCTTTTTTGGCGACCTCGGCGCCCTTCAGGTAGCCAATGATGGGGTTGAGCGCGGTCACCAGGATGGGATTTTTGCTGAGCCACAGCGCGGCCCTGTCCGGCTGGGCTTCGATGCCCACCACGCACTTGGTCGTGAA